>NZ_DAISXK010000011.1:68377-71321 GCF_036825875.1 Paucihalobacter sp.
TACTTTGAGTTGTTGCGCCATTACTCCACAGGTAACTTGCTCCGCCTGATGCGGTAAGGGTGACAGTGTCGCCAAGGCAAATGCTTTGGTCTTCGCCGGCGTTGGCTTCTGGGTTGGGGTTGACGGTGATGGTGACTTGTTGAGTTTGAGTTTCGCCGCTATCTAATGTAATATCAACACTATAAGGTGTTGTTTCTTGAGGTGCCACCGTTATAGATGCCGTATTTTGCCCACTATTCCATAGGTAACCTGTGCCACCAGTTGCTGTGATCGTAACTTCTTCACCTTGGCAGATGGTTTGGTTTGGGGAGATGGTGGTGGATGGGGTATTAATGAGACTAATATTCCATAAATAATGCTCCAAATTTGTATACCCATTTGTTTGTGTGATATTTCTATCGGAAGGATCGTTAAAATTTAAACCATTTTCTATTTCCCAATAATCTGGCATTCCGTCGTTATCAGTATCAAGTGGTGGGGTTCCATTTGACATTACAGGATAAATGCGTGGTGAAGAAAATGTTCCATTTCCATCTTGGTATTGATTTATCAAACGTTCATCAACAGAATCTCTGCGAGGTAAACTAGCTCCAACATGCGTTAAAAGCTCAGTTGCTATATCACTTGCATTAATTGGAATAATTCCTGAACTATTAAACGGCAGGGTTTGTAAGTATGGTGACAAATTTGTGCTATATTCAGAAATTCCAGGCGGCGTGATATTTCCATTAATATAAGCATATGTTTGAGAAGGAGTTCCTTGCCCGCTAGTTGTGCCATCAACAGCAGCGCCTAAAGGAGAGATTTGACTTGACCTTCTGTAATGATTATTTAAGACTGTGAATTTACTACCTAAACTTGGATAGGTAGCATATCTAAAGCCATAAACAACATTGTTAATCATTTCGAAGTCGAAAGCTCCATTCGTTGGAAAATTAGAACGAATGTTTCTTTCTTGATTAAAAGCTAAGAAATTTTTATAAAAAGTTTTGTTGTATGTCCTTTCTCCAGATAATACGCCATAAACACATTCTGAAATTATGGAATTTTGAATAGTAATATTTTGAACAATTCCTGAACCGACTGCACGAATATCTAAATTTTCATCATCGGCCCAACTTATTGAGCAATGATCTATAATTACATTTTCTACTAATCGATTATTCCAAGCAGTAATATTTAAACCATCAGCCGTATTTGCCGCAGAACTTCCTGGTCGAAAACGTATGTAAGATATGATTACATTTGAAACCTCAATCTGAACCATTGAACCTCGAATTAAGATGCCATCACCGGGTGCTGTTTGACCCGCTACAGTGACATTCCCATTCGTTACATAAATGGCACTATTAAGGTTAATTGTTCCTCCAACATCAAAAACTATTGTTCTTGCCCCGTTAGCAAGTAAGGCGGCTCTTAGACTACCTGGACCACTGTCATTTAAATTAGTTACCTTGATAACTTGACCACCTCGACCTCCAGCTGAAAATTTGCCAAACCCTTCAGCGCTGGGAAAGGCTAATTGTTGAGATTGAGAGTTGATTGGTAATAGTATAATGAATAAGAAACTAATTAAAAAAGCAAAATATTCGCCTTGACCTTTTATTGGTCTTTTAATGTTTATTAGGTTCATTAGTTAAATATTTGGGGCTATTTGACGTTGCAATTTAAAATTAATTCGAACAAAAGTCGTTAAAAGTTTTATTTTTTAGACATAAAGCACATATTTGTAATATTTTTCTGAAAAAAAATGCATAGGACTATTTTGACACAATAAATATTAAAAATATCAACATTAGTTAGTCTTAAAAATATTTTTATGTCCGCAAACACCCCTAAATTGATAATTTATTTATATATTTCATTGAAATTAAAACTGTTGACAATGAATATATTTTCCTTTGGAGTTCATTTTACTGATGATATGAGTTGAAGGCTGCATCTTAAAGAGCAACGAGACAAAGAAGGAGTTGTTTGCAAGCGTTGCCATGATACAGAGCATTATTGGCTACAAAACAAATGGAGCTATCAATACAAATCTTGCAACTCAAGAACTTCGTTACTTAGCGGTACTATAATGGAGAGTTCAAAGCTTTCGTTTATGACTTGGTACAAGACCATATTTTTGTTAAGTACAACAAAAAAAGGCTTTTCCAGTAAAGAGATACAACGACAACTCGGGTTAAAAAGATATGAGCCAGTCTGGGCGATGGTTCATAAACTTCGCAAAGCAATGGGACAGCGTGATGATAGATATACCTTGGAAGGTATGATAGAGATGGACGAAGGCTATTTTACCGTAGAAGCTTCGCAGCAAGCACATAACACGCAAAAAGCAGGTCGTGGCAGCAAGACCAAATCAAATGTTATGGTAATTGCAGAAAGCACAATTCTTGAAGATATAGACACAGGAAAAGTGGAAAGACAATGTCGTTATTTCAAAGCTAAAGTATTAGACGATCATAAGTCGGAAGGAACCGACGCAACCTTTGAGAAAGCTATTGATGGTGAGAAAACAATTGTATTTACTGATAAAAGCACCTCATATGTCAACATTGCCGATTATGTAGAAATACATATGAGCGAAAAATCAGATGCGCAAACAACCAAAGAAACACTAAAATGGGTGCATATAGCAATAAGTAACGCCAAAAGAAATTTTGTGGGAACCTATCATAAAATCAAGAAAAAATACCTGCAACTATACCTCAATGAGTTTGTATATAAGCTTAACCGCAGGTATTTTGGAGAACGAATCTTCGATAGACTGGTTATTGCTAGCATAACAGCTAATGGACATTAAACGGATATACAATTATAGAATAATCATAAATATAATTTAAATTTAAGGATATGGAATAATTTAACATTTAAAATTGGAAGCAAAAATTTTAATAAATAATCGACTATTTACAAATCATTAACTATGCGTCTAATTTTTATC
>NZ_DAISXK010000012.1:0-12546 GCF_036825875.1 Paucihalobacter sp.
ACCTCCTGCTCCCAAAGCAGGCGCGATGACCGGGCTACGCTACACCCCGAATTTCGGTTTGCAAATATATGGCTTTTTATTACCTTAAAAGAATAATTATAATTAATTTTAAGCTCCAAAATAATTTCTTATGAACGTCCTATTTAGATTACCATTAATATTTTCACTTTTTATGTTTTTTGCCTGCGCACAAGACAAAAACCCAGTAAATACAAGCCATACTCATGAAGTAGTTGTAGCTGATTTGCAAATTCCTTGGGGTTTTGTATTTCTTCCTGATGGTTCAATTCTGTATTCTGAAAAAGCGGGACAACTTGTGAAATTCAAAAATGACGAAAAAACTACCATTGAAGGTTTGCCAGAAATTTATGTAAGAGGTCAAGGTGGATTAATGGATATTTTATTGCATCCGAATTACAATGAAAATGGCTGGATTTATTTCACCTACGCTTCATCTGACGATCCTGAAATTGGTGGAAATACTGCAGTTATGCGTGCAAAATTAACCGAAAACACGCTCACAAATCAAGAAGTATTATACAAAGCAACACCAGATTCGAAACGTGGGCAACATTTTGGATCCCGTTTGGCTTTTGATGCGCAAGGTCATTTGTATTTTACTGTTGGTGATAGAGGTGACAGAGATGTTAACCCACAAGACATTACCAGAGACGGCGGAAAAGTTTATAGAATCAATGACGACGGCACGATTCCTGCCGACAATCCATTTGTAAATGAACCAAATGCTGTAAAGGCAATATATTCATACGGACATCGTAATCCGCAAGGCATGGCTGTTCATCCTGAAACTGGGGAAATCTGGACGCATGAACACGGTCCAAGAGGCGGTGATGAAATCAATATCATCAAAGCTGGTAAAAATTATGGCTGGCCTGTGATTAGCTACGGTATCAATTATAATGGTACTTCATTTACAGATTTCACCGAAATGGATGGCATGGAACAACCACTACATTACTGGGATCCATCAATTGCACCCAGCGGAATGGCCTTTATTTCAAGTGATAAATATCCTGGTTGGAATGGTGATTTATTAGTTGGAGCTTTGAAATTTGAATATTTAGATAAGTGCACCATCGAAAATGGAAAGGTCACCAAAGAAGAGCGCTTACTAGACGGACTAGGTCGCATTAGAACCGTAGTTCAAGGACCCGATGGATATATCTATGTTGGTATAGAAAACTTAGGAATCGTTAAATTGCTACAAAAATGAATTTAAAACGCTTAGTTGCCATCTGTTTCATTTCTATATGTTTAAACCTCAATTGTCAAAATAAACCCGAATCAAAATTAAGCAGCAATATGGCCGAAAGTATGGAAGAAGGCCGTATCATCTACAACGATTTTTGCATAAGTTGCCATATGGCAAATGGCGAAGGTGCTGGAAAAGTTTTTCCGCCTTTAGCGAACGCAGATTATCTGAGAGACAATCAAATTGAAAGTATCAAAGCCATAAAATTCGGAATGTCCGGAGAAATTACTGTGAATGGTAAAATTTATAACAGTGTTATGTCTCCCTTGGGTCTATCCGATCAAGAAGTTGCCGATGTAATGAATTACATAAATAACAGCTGGGGAAATAGCAAAGATCATTTTTATACCAAAGCTGAAGTTTCAAAAATCAAACCCTAGAATTTAGAGCAAAAGCTTATTTTTGTAGCTGTACTTATAAAAAATTAATTATGCTCATCATTGGTATAGCAGGTGGCACCGGATGTGGAAAAACCACAGTCGTTTCTCAAATATTAAACGAACTTCCTGCTGGAGAAGTTGGTGTGATTTCGCAAGACTCCTATTACAAAGACACTTCCCACCTCAGTTATGATGAGCGTGTTGCTATCAATTTTGACCACCCAAGATCCATCGATTTCGAATTGCTCGAAGAGCATCTAAAGGAACTTAAAAAAGGCCGAATCATCAATCAACCCGTATATTCTTTTGTAAACCACAATCGCACCAGCGATATTATTGTTACACATCCAAGAAAAGTAATGATTGTTGAAGGCATTTTAATACTTACGCATCCAGAACTTAGAAACATGTTTGATATTAAAATATACGTTCATGCCGATAGCGACGAAAGATTAATAAGACGCTTAAAAAGAGACATTAATGAACGCGGAAGAGATATAGACGAAGTGCTCGCAAGATATCAGAATACGCTGAAACCAATGCACCAGCAATTTATCGAGCCTACGAAAGAATACGCCGATATTATCATCCCAAATAATAAATACAATACAGTTGCAGTTGATATAGTAAAAACCATCATAAACGAACGCTTGCTATATGACCAAAACAAAGTCTAAATTAAAATACCTTAAACCACTCAAAAATCCATTTGTTATCATTTTGATAATATTTGTGGTGTGGATGACATTTTTCGATGCAAATTCGTACCTTATCCATAGAGAGCTGAACAAAGAAATCAGTGATTTAGAGCTAGAAAAAAACTACTACAAGCGTGAAATAGAGACCGATAAAAAAGCTATCAAAGAACTATCAGCGGAAGAAGGAATGGAAAAATTAGCACGTGAAAAATACTATATGAAAAAAGAAAATGAAGATATCTATATTATAGAATACGAAGATAGTATTGCAAAATCGGATCAAAAATGACAAAACAACTTTTTGACATATTTCCTGAAGTTTCTGCAGCGCAATGGAAACAAAAAATTCAATATGACTTAAAAGGTGACGATTATAATAACACCTTAATTTGGACTAGCAATGAAGGTATTAATGTAAAACCGTTTTATCACCCTGATGATTTTTCATCCATTAATCAAGATGGGGCTTCAACGCATAAAAAATGGAATATCAACCAGACAATTTATGCAGGTAACTCCCAAATGGCCAATAAAAAAGCATTAGAAGCCATAGAAAAAGGTGCAGAAAGCATTAAGTTCTTAATTGCAGACAATTCAATAAATATCAACCAACTTCTAAAAAATATAGACCTTACTAAGACCATCGTTTATTTAGATTGTTTGTTTCTGTCTCCAGACTACATAAAAGCTATTTCAAAAAATAACTTAGACAGCCTTATTATAACCGCCGACATTATTCAAAATCTATGTAAAACAGGTAACTGGTATAAAGATTACACCTTTGATCAAGCCAATTTCATAGAAATAATAAAAGCAACAAATACTATTACAATAAACAGTTCGCTTTATCAAAATGCTGGCGCTAATATGGTTCAAGAACTTGCCTACAGTTTGGCGCACGCATATGAGTATTTAAACCTTTTAAATAATGAATTCAATGAAAGCCAAAAACAAACTTTAAAAGTTGTTTTTGAAATCTCCGTTGGAAGTAATTACTTTTTTGAAATCGCAAAAATAAAAGCACTGAGAATACTTTGGAAAAGCTTGGCTGAGGAATTTAGCGTAAATTCAGATTGTATCATTTTTGTAACTCCAAGTAATAGAAATAAAACTATTTACGATTACAACATCAATATGTTGCGCACTACCACTGAATGCATGAGCGCCATATTAGGTGGTGCAAATACTATTTGCAATTCACCTTACGACGCTATTTACCACAAAGACAATGATTTTGGCGAACGTATTGCTAGAAATCAGCTGCTCATTTTGAAACACGAAAGCTATTTTGATAAGGTGACAAATGCCGCCGACGGCACCTATTATATTGAAAATTTAATCAATCAGCTTTGTGAAAAAGCACTTAATTTATTTAAAGATATTGAAGCAAATGGTGGATTTCTATCCCAATTAAAATCAGGAACCATTCAACGTAAAATAAAGGAAAGTGCACAGTTAGAACAAGCGCAATTTAACAAGGGTGAACTAATTTTACTAGGCACCAACAGGCACCCAAATCCGGAAGACAAAATGAAACATGAACTTGAATTGTTTCCTTTTGTAAAACGAAATCCAAGAAAAACCTTAATCGAGCCCATAATTGAAAAAAGATTGGCCGAAGAAACCGAACAAAACAGACTTAACAATGAATAGTAATATAACCCAATACTTCTTATTAATTTTTTGCCTTTTAGCACTAACAACATCCTGTATAGATGATGTTAACCAACTAAGTAACTGGGGTAATGATCCTGCAACAAATGATCTTCCCGGTAATTATCATTTTTTAGAAAAACAAGGTATTAAGATTTTTCTTCCTGAAAAATTCAATAGAGTCAACAACTACGACTTTAAAAAATATGCAGACTCCTTAGGTAAAAATTACGCCTATAGTTTTAATATTCACCAACCAAAAGAAGCACTTTATAAAGACACAAATTCGTACACTTACATCGATAAATCAAACCAAGAAACCTATTCCATTACAGTACTTCCACAACAAAAATTTGTGGAAGCAGATGCAAAAAATTTATTAACAACCATCAGAGGTTACCAAGATAATGCCATTGGAAAATCAAAAGTAAATTTTAAAAAACAAACCGCTATGTTTTTCGACAATAGTGGTGTTCAAATTTTTAAAACGGTATATAAGGTTGAAAATAAAACCCTAAAAACTGAGAGCTTTCATTATAGTTATTTTCTATCCAATAAAAATCACACGGTTTTTGTAAACCTGACTTCACCTAATGAAGAAGAAAATTTTGACTTATATCTGCAAAAAATGATTTTGTAATGGCCCGAAAAAACATTCAACATATCAAATTAAAATATCTCGAAAAGTCATCGGATTTCATTGAAAACGTTGATCAAAATCATTTTACAACTGCCGAAGGCATCCAATTAAAATCCCAATACTCAAAAGACGATTTAAAAGATGTTGAACATCTAAATTTCGCAGCAGGAATAGCGCCGTTTCTTCGCGGTCCTTACAGTACCATGTTTGTAAGAAGACCATGGACCATCCGTCAATATGCCGGTTTTTCAACTGCCGAAGATAGCAATGCTTTTTATCGCAGAAATTTGGCTTCAGGTCAAAAAGGGCTTTCAGTAGCCTTCGATTTAGCAACGCATCGTGGCTACGATTCCGATCATGAACGCGTAATTGGCGATGTTGGTAAAGCTGGCGTAGCTATAGATTCGGTTGAGGATATGAAAATTCTTTTTGATCAAATTCCGCTCGACCAAATGAGCGTTTCCATGACCATGAATGGCGCTGTATTACCCATTATGGCATTCTATATTGTGGCAGCAGAAGAACAAGGAGTTACGCCAGCAAAGCTCTCTGGTACCATTCAGAATGATATTCTAAAGGAATTCATGGTGCGTAATACCTACATTTATCCGCCAACACCATCGATGAAAATTATATCAGATATTTTTGAATACACGAGCAAAAACATGCCTAAATTCAATAGTATCAGTATTTCTGGTTACCACATGCAGGAAGCAGGTGCGACTTGTGATATAGAACTGGCCTATACTTTGGCTGACGGATTAGAATACATACGAAAAGGCCTTGAAACAGGCATGGATATTGACACTTTTGCCCCTAGATTGTCCTTTTTCTGGGCGATTGGCATGAATCATTTTATGGAGATAGCTAAAATGAGAGCTGCTAGAATGCTATGGGCAAAAATTGTAAAACAATTCAATCCAAAGGATGAAAAATCTTTAGCATTGCGTACCCATTGTCAAACATCGGGGTGGAGTTTAACTGAGCAAGATCCGTTTAATAATGTTGCACGAACTTGTATTGAAGCTAGTGCCGCAGCTTTTGGCGGCACCCAAAGTTTGCATACCAATGCTTTAGATGAAGCCATTGCATTGCCAACCGATTTTTCAGCGAGAATTGCTCGAAATACCCAGATTTACTTACAAGAAGAAACTAAAATCACCAAGACTGTTGACCCTTGGGCTGGTAGTTATTACGTTGAAAAATTAACACATGATATTGCTCAGAAAGCTTGGACTTTAATAGAAGAAGTTGAAAGTTTGGGTGGCATGACCAAAGCCATTGAAGCTAGCATTCCAAAATTGCGTATTGAGGAAGCTGCTGCCAAAAAACAAGCCCGAATTGACTCAGGACAAGATATTATTGTTGGCGTCAATAAATATAGACTTTTAGAAGAAGATCCTATTCAAACTTTAGAAGTTGACAATCAAAGTGTGCGCAACCAACAAATTGAAAAATTAAAACAAATTAAAGCGCAACGAAACAAAGGTCAAGTAGAGAAGGCACTTTCAAATCTTTCGGCTGCTGCAAAAATTATCAGTGAAGATTCTGAGGTCTCAAGCCCGGAGCAAAGCGATAATTTATTAGCTTTAGCCGTAGAAGCTGCTAGGCATCGTGCCACATTAGGCGAAATAAGTGATGCATTAGAAGTAGCTTTCGGTAGATATAAAGCTCAAATTAAATCCTTTTCAGGCGTGTATAGCAAAGAAATTAAAGACGACAGTTCGTTTAAAAAAGCCAGAGAACTTGCCGATAAATTTGCCGAACAAGACGGTAGAAGACCGCGCATAATGATCGCAAAAATGGGACAGGACGGTCATGATCGCGGCGCAAAAGTAGTGGCTACTGGCTATGCAGATGTTGGTTTTGACGTCGATATCGGACCGCTTTTTCAAACACCCAAAGAAGCAGCCAAACAAGCCGTTGAAAATGATGTTCATATTCTAGGTGTATCCTCTTTAGCGGCTGGTCATAAAACCCTCGTACCACAAGTTATACAAGAATTAAATAATTATGGCAGAGATGATATTATGGTGATTGTCGGAGGTGTTATTCCAAAACAAGATTACCAATTTTTATTCGATGCTGGCGCTATCGCTGTATTTGGTCCAGGCACTAGAATTAGTGATGCCGCCATCCAAATTTTAGAGATTTTGATTGATTAATTTACTTTAAAATATCCCAAGGTAAACCATCAATAATGCCGTTATTACGGGTAATATCATTAACAAAGATGTTAGATAAATTATTAAATTTATCATTGGAACATTATTGTTTGTTTTTTTTAGAATTTTTCATACAATTTAGAGCCATTATTTATGGGACAAAATTAAATACATTTATACCACTGAATAGCATCAAAATTACCCATTGCTACAACTAGATTAATCTTATATACTATTTGTTAACAGTATTTTATGATTTACGAACCTCAAATATAAGTATCAAGTATCTCAAATGAAGTTTCGAACATCTAACTGAAAAACTAGAGTTAGTGCGCGTAATGTTAACTATTATAAAATTTATGCTTTACTGTAGTATATTTAATTGGCTCACAACACTGAGCATATTTAATCATTTATAGATACCATTGTTAACAATTTCGGTTTTTTAAACTCATAATTAATCGTATTTTTAACCTTTGAAAAACCAAATCAATTAATGGGTAAAATCATTGCTATTGCCAACCAAAAAGGCGGCGTTGGAAAAACAACAACTTCTGTAAACCTTGCGGCTTCACTCGGTGTTCTAGATAAAAAAGTGCTACTTATAGATGCCGATCCTCAGGCCAATGCCTCTTCGGGTTTAGGTATTGATGTTGATAGCGTAGAAACTGGGTCTTATCAACTCCTAGAACACACAGCTTCGGCCGAAGCTTGCATTATACCTACCAATGCGCCAAACGTAGAAATTATTCCCGCACACATAGACTTAGTCGCCATAGAAATAGAACTTGTTGATAAAGATGAACGCGAATACATGCTTAAAAAAGCGATCACAAATTTAAAATCATCTTATGATTTTATTTTAATTGATTGCGCACCATCGCTAGGTTTACTGACGCTAAATGCCTTAACAGCAGCCGATTCCGTGATTATTCCTATACAATGTGAATATTTCGCGTTGGAAGGTTTGGGGAAATTACTAAATACCATCAAAAGTGTCCAAAAAATTCACAATGCAGAGCTAGATATTGAAGGCATGCTCTTAACTATGTTCGATTCAAGGTTAAGACTTTCTAATCAAGTAGTTGAAGAAGTTCAAAAACACTTCAGCGATATGGTTTTTGACACCATTATTCAGCGTAATGTAAAACTCGGCGAAGCACCTAGTTATGGTGAAAGTATAATCAATTACGATGTTGGAAGTAAAGGTGCCTCAAATTACCTTAGTTTGGCACGTGAAATTATCAAGAAAAATGATGCATAATGGCCAAAGCAATCAAAAAACAGGCATTAGGTAGAGGACTTTCAGCACTGCTTAAAGATCCATCAAACGACATAAAAAGCATTCAGGATAAAAATGCTGATAAAGTTGTAGGGAACATTGTAGAATTAGATCTTGAAGCTATTGAAATAAATCCATTTCAGCCGCGTACAAACTTCAACGAAGAAACGCTTTTAGAACTTGCTTCTTCCATTAAAGAACTTGGCGTTATTCAGCCGATTACAGTTAGAAAAATAGAATTCAATAAATACCAACTGGTTTCTGGAGAACGTCGTTATAGAGCTTCTAAACTTATTGGATTACAAACCATCCCTTCATATATTAGAATTGCCAACGACCAAGAATCATTGGAAATGGCCTTGGTTGAAAATATTCAACGTCAAGATTTAGACCCTATTGAAATTGCACTGTCGTACCAAAGATTAATAGACGAAATCGCCCTTACACAAGAACAAATGAGCGACCGTGTTGGGAAAAAACGATCAACCATAGCCAATTATTTACGCTTGTTAAAACTTGACCCAATTGTACAAACTGGGATGCGAGATGGCTTTATATCTATGGGACACGGCAGAGCAATCATAACAATAGAAGATCAAACTAAACAGCTTGATGTTTACGAAAAGATTATTAGCAATCAATTATCGGTGAGGCAAACTGAAGCTTTGGTTAAGGCTATGCAAAATCCTTCTTCCAGTACACCAGCGCCTACTACCGAAACACCTAAGCATATCAAAAAAGGTATTAAAGAATTTTCGGAATACTTTGGCCATAAAATAGACGTTAAAGTAGCTAAGAATGGAGCTGGAAAAATTACAATCCCTTTTCATTCAGAAGAAGATTTTAGCAGAATTATTAAACTTGTGAAAGGTGCCAAATAAGGTTTTTTATTTATTCTTATTAATTAGTGGCTTTGGTTTTTTCGGCCAAGCTCAAAATCCGAATGATAGTACATCGATTGCTATAGACGAAAAGTTAATTGTAATTAATGAGCCTTTGGTCGGCAGAGTTATTGATCCACTTGCACCCTCAAAAGCTGCATTTTATTCAGCAGTATTGCCCGGACTTGGACAAGCTTATAACAAAAAATACTGGAAAATTCCTTTAGTTTACGCAGCTATCGGAACTGGTGCTTACTTTTACGTTACTAATACCAATGAACTAAATAGATTCAGGGATGCGTATAAAAATCGCCTTGCAGGATTTAATAACGACGAGTTTTGGGGCGTTGACATAAACGGTAATCCGAATGCATCACCAAGAATAGACAGCGATGGTCTGGTGCGTGCGCAACAAACCTTTAGAAGAAATCAAGAATTGTCCCTCTTAATTACCATCGGTTTTTATGCCTTAAATATTCTTGACGCCAACATCGATGCACATCTTTTGCAATTTAATGTTGACGAAAACTTGGCCATAAAACCCCATATTCAATACAACCAAATGGAAAACAGTTCAGATTTAGGACTCACCTTAAATTTCAAATTTTAATATGAATATTGCATTACTTGGCTACGGAAAAATGGGTAAAGTAATTGAAGCGATTGCCATAGAACGCGGTCATAACGTCGTATTAAAGGTTACCAATGAAACTGGCGCGTATAATCTAAATGATGTAGACGTTGCCATTGATTTCAGTGTACCTTCTGCAGCAGTTGAAAATATCAGCAATTGTTTAAATAATAGCATTCCTGTTGTTTCAGGAACCACCGGTTGGCTAGAACATTACCAAGATATGGTAAAACTTTGCCATGTGAATAATGGTAGTTTTCTTTACGCTTCCAACTTTAGCATTGGCGTTAATATTTTCTTCGAAATTAATAAACGACTCAGCCAACTCATGACTGATCACGTTAATTACAAAGCGTCTATTGAAGAAATTCATCATACACAAAAATTAGATGCACCTAGCGGTACGGCCATTACTTTAGCAGAGACAATTCTAACAAATACCAACTATAAGAAATGGTCTTTAGAACCAAAACATAGTGATGAATTGCCAATCATAGCCAAGCGAATTGAAAATGTTCCCGGAACCCACGAGGTTTCATATGTTTCAGAAATAGACAGCATCTCCATTAAACATACAGCTCACAGCCGACAAGGTTTTGGACTTGGCGCCGTGATTGCTGCTGAATGGATTGTAGATAAAAAAGGTGTCTTTTCAATGAAAGATGTCTTAAACATTGGCTAATTAAACTATTTTTGAAAAAATTATCAAAGAAAACAATATCGCATGACTTTAAATAATTGGTTAATCCTAATTTTTGCAATTCAAATCATTCATGGTCTTGGCACTTGGAAGCTTTACATAAAAGCAGGCAGACAAGCTTGGGAAGCCTTTGTCCCAGTTTACAATGCAGTGATTTTAATGAGAATCATCAACCGACCTTGGTGGTGGACCATATTGTTATTCTTACCAATTGTGAATCTCATTATGCTACCAGCAGTTTGGGTAGAAACCGCTAGAAGTTTTGGAAAAAATAGTTTAACCGATACCATATTAGCTATAGTTACTTTAGGTTTCTATAATTTTTACCTTAATTATGTTGCGGATGTCAAATATCTTGAAAACAGAGATTTAAAGCCAACATCGGCCGCTGGTGACTGGATTAGTTCAATTTTATTCGCTATAGTAGCCGCTACAATTGTACACACCTATTTTATTCAGCCGTTTGTAATTCCAACGTCTTCATTAGAAAAAACATTGTTGGTGGGCGATTTTCTGTTGGTTAGCAAAATGCATTACGGTGCACGTGTACCGATGACAACCATCGCGGCGCCAATGGTTCACGACACTTTACCAGTGGTCAAAATCAAATCTTATGTGCCCAAGTTTGAATTGCCTTACTTGAGATTTCCAGCTTTTCAAAAAATAAAAAATAACGATATTGTAGTATTTAACTGGCCAACGGATACCATGCTTGATATGCGGCATACGGATAAATATTACTACAAACCCATCGATAAAAAAACGAATTACGTAAAACGATGTGTGGCCATTCCTGGTGATACACTTGAAATAAAAAATGGTTTTGTTTGGATAAATGGCAAACAAAATGATTTACCAGACCGCGCCAGAATTCAGTTTTCCTATAATATTGAATTTAAACGACAACTGGCTGGTGCTGACTTGTACAGAATACTTCAAAAATATGATATAACCGATGGTCTGGGCTTTGACTCACAAAATCAGGTATATATAATTCCAGCCGCCACCGCTGAAAATGTTGCCAATCTCAAAAACCATCCAGATGTGGCGAGTGTTACAGTTAGAAAAGATACTGAAGGCAATCGGGCTTCAGGTATCTTTCCAGAAGACGCCAGTTACAATTGGAATAACGACTTTTTTGGTCCCTTATACATGCCTAAAGCAGGCGAGACTATTCAACTTACGGTTGAAAACCTACCTCTTTATAAACACGTTATTACACATTACGAAGACCATAAAATTTCTGTAAATGGCAATCAAATTTTGATCGATGGCCAGGTTGCCAGCAATTATACCTTTAAAAAAGATTATTTCTGGATGATGGGTGACAATCGTCATAACTCACAAGATTCTCGGGTTTGGGGAATGGTGCCACATGATCACGTTATAGGAAAACCCGTTTTTAAATGGATGAGCATCAAAGGCATTAATGATGGTATAAAAAACTGGAGTATTAGATGGGATCGTGTTTTCACAACCGTTGGTGGCGAAGGCAAACCACGTTCTTTCTTCATTCCATTTTTGGTCGTATTGGCTCTTTGGTTTGGCTATAGCAGCTGGAGAAAGAAAAAGAAACAAGCCTAGAACTTAGGTAGATGCGCATGACTGCACTACTCCACCCAACTTATTTTCCAAATGTTGCCCATATGGCAATCATGCTGCAAAGCGACGTGATTAATTTTGAATACTGTGATACCTACGGAAAACAAACGTATCGCAATCGATGTTGTATTATGCGTGCCAATGGTTTATTGCAATTAAATATTCCTGTTATTCACTCACAAAAAAACAGACAACTTTATAGTAACGTAGAAGTATCGCATGCCGAAAAATGGCAACTTACACATTTAAAATCCTTAGAGACTGCTTACCGAAAATCGCCTTTTTTTGAGTTTTACATCGATGACCTAAAACCACTTTTCACCAAAAAAGTAAGCAATTTATATGAATTTAATATAGATTGCTTAAAAGTGATTTTTGAATGTCTACAACTCCCATTAAACTTCAGTTTAACCCAATTTTTTGACCAAAATACACGACAATATTTAGATGCCAGAACACTCGTGTTTTGTAAAAAAGAAGTGAATCAATCTTTTGAAAATTATATTCAAGTGTTCAGCGACAAGCACGAATTTATCGGTAATTTAAGTATTCTTGATCTGCTTTTCAATGAAGGACCAAATACCGTAAATTATCTAAAATCGCAAAACGTTAATTTACAATGACGGCATTTTTTATTCATT
>NZ_DAISXK010000012.1:12556-70165 GCF_036825875.1 Paucihalobacter sp.
CTCGGTTTCCATGACGATCAATGGGCCTGCTGCTACGATGACGGCATTTTTTATTCATTACGGATTACATTTTTTGGGGCCTTTACTCATCGCGTTTTTGTTCTTTCGTTCCCATTGGAAGAAGGCCTATTTTATAATGTTACTAGGAATGCTCATAGATTTAGACCACCTATTGGCAACGCCGATATTTGAAGCCGGGCGCTGTAGCATCAATTTTCATCCGTTGCATAGTTATTACGCCATTGCCGTTTATTTGGTAATGCTTTTATTTAAGCCTTTAAGATTATTAGGCCTTGGTTTGGTGATTCACATCATCGCCGATTCGGTAGATTGCCTAATGATGATGAATTAGTCTTTGCCAGCTTTGAACAGAAATTCCTTTTCCTCAGCACTTAAACTATCGTAACCACTTTTACTGATTTTATCCAAAATGACGTCGATTTGTTTTTGCTTATTAAGAGAATTGAATTCCTTTTTATCAACACCTGCCATATTTTTAGACTTTGATTTATGTACTGTTTTCATACGGCTTGCTTTTTTAGGACTACTTTGAAAATAACTTAATAAATAATCCATAAATTTCTGAAAGCCCAAACCAATATCATTCCCTTTTTGTAATTGTTTGGCATAGATAAAACCTAACAAATAGCCACCAAAATGCGCCACATTGCCACCTTGGTTTGTTCCAGCTAATCCCACTAAATCAAAAAACATGATAACATACATGACGTACAATAATTTTACATTAAAGGTGAAAATTCTAATTTGAGTATAAGGCAAATAAATTACAATAAACACAAGTAATGCTCTAATTCCAGCCGATGCGCCAACCAAAGAACTCGTATTAATTAAATAATTTCGTGGCACCAAATTATAAATCGCCAAAAATGCCAGTCCACCGGAAATAATACCCAGTAAATAAACGTTCAGGACCATTTTCACATTGAGAAGGTTCAGTAATATTCTTGCGAAATAATACAAAAACAACATGTTGAATAACACATGAAACAAGCCACCGTGCAAAAAGCCGTAAGTTAGAATGGACCAAGGTTGCCATAAAAAGTCTGAAAATTGAGACGGCAGCGCAAACCAGTCCTTTAAAAAGCTAATTTTCGCAACACCCAGCAACAAACCAATGATAAAAATGATACCATTAATCACAATAATTTTCTCAAAAACATTGAGTTGGCTGTATTTATATTTTAAATCGTCAAAATTTTTCATTAATTCCATCGAAAATTATCAAATTGATTTTTGCGCCAATACCACATAATCAAAGCACCAACAATAGCACCTCCTACGTGAGCCAAATAAGCCGTATTACTTGGACTAAAAAAGGACTGACCTGAGAATGCCGAAATAATGTCTAATATTATAATCCCAGGAATAAAATATTTAGCTTTTATTGGAATGGGTAAAAATATCAGCATCAATTCAGCATTGGGATTCATAATCCCGAAGGCCGCCAAAACACCCATTAGACAACCAGAAGCTCCAACCATGGATGTGCGATGAACATCGAACAGACTTTGTAATTGACTAAATTGAACTTCATTTATATCGCGAATAACTTTATTCGTAGAAAGCATTTCGTTTATTTCAGATTGAAGTAATCCGGATTGTATCAACTCAGTTTCTATAGGAACGTACTGAAAATAATAATATCCCAATTGAAACAACACGGCACCCAAGCCTGCTGAAATATAAAGAAATATAAATTTTTTCGACCCCAATCGTTGCTCTACGGCCGTACCAAACATCCACAAGGCGAACATATTAAAGGCGATGTGTGCAAAACCACCATGCATAAACATATGGGTGATGATTTGCCATGGCTGAAACAAATTGTTTTCTGGAAAATACAAGGCAAACCATTTGTAAAACAATTCGCCATTGCCTATAGCCATAGTGCCTATAAACATAATAACGTTGATAATCAACAAGTGTTTAACTGTATCTGTAATGCCTAATCTCATTTTAAATAAATTTTCTGTCTATTTTATCGGTACCAATTGTAATAAAAGTTGCCTTATTGGACGGTGATACCGAAGGCTCCTTGCAAGCAAATAAACTATTCACCATATGGTCTTGCTCCGCAATTGTTAAATATTGTCCGCGTTTGACTGCCAAACTCTTTGCCATGGACTTTGCTAATAAATCGGTAGCACTAAAATTCGCCTCTGGCACATCGTTTTCTATATCGCTGATTAGTTGCTCAAAAATAATGGTGATTTCGCTATCGGACACGTTAAAGGGAACGCCTGTTATTTCAAGATATTCACTTTCAAATGAAGCAAATACAAAACCTGCTTGTTCCAATTCGGTTTGTAGTTCTTTTAAAATTTCCATGTCCGATTTTGAAAAGTTCAACTTCAATTGAAATAATAGTTGTTGTGTAACTGCCGTTTTTACGGTCATACTTTTCAACAGCGATTCGTATAAAATTCGTTGATGCGCGCGGTATTGATCTATAATAAGCAAACCCGATTTTAAAGTGCTTACAATATATTTTTGTTGCAACTGAAAAGTGGATTGTTTTTTCTCTTTATGTTGATCGTCAAACAACACCGAATTTTCAGCCTTGCTTTCAAATTCAATATTAGAAAAATTATCATCGTTTGAGTCGGTGGCGGTTTCTACATACAAGCTTTCCCAATGCGGCTGTGGTGATTTCTGAAAGCCTTGCGATTTAAATGACGATTCTTTAAACGGATTGTAGTTTCTATCCACTTGAATTCCTGGCGCAGATGCGGCTTTATCTTTATAATTATAAGGTGTATTTAAGTTTTGATCACTTTCAAAATCCAAAACCGGAGCCACATTAAATTGACCCAAACTATGCTTAACAGCCGAACGAATAATGGCGTAAAGCGTGTGTTCGTCTTCAAACTTAATCTCTGTTTTGGTTGGATGGATATTGATGTCAATAGATTCAGGATTCACCTGCAAGTTTAAAAAATAACTGGGGTGATAGGTATCCTTAATCAATCCGTCAAATGCTGCATTTACAGCATGATTTAAGTACGCACTTTTAATAAAACGATTGTTGACAAAGAAAAACTGCTCTGTTTTAGTTTTTCTGGAATATTCGGGTTTTGCTACAAATCCTGAAATGGTAACAATTTCAGTGGTTTCTTCGACGGGCACCAATTTTTCGTTGGTTTTACTTCCGAATATATTGACGATTCGTTGTCGGTAATTAGTTTTTGGCAAATTAAACAACTCGCCACCATTGTGGTACATTATAAATTCAATAGTAGGATGTGCAAGCGCTACACGATGGAATTCATCAATAATATGACGTAATTCAACTGTATTCGACTTTAAAAAATTTCTACGTGCGGGAATATTAAAAAACAAATTCTTCACCGAAATAGAAGTTCCTTTGGGTGTCACTACAACTTCTTGCGATTTAACCTGACTGCCCTCAATAACGATAGCGGTTCCTAAATCTTGATAATCGGGCTTGGTTTTTAGTTCAACATGGGCAATTGCCGCAATACTAGCCAGTGCTTCTCCGCGGAAACCTTTGGTTTGAAGTTGAAATAAATCTTCAGCTGATTTAATTTTTGAAGTGGCATGACGCTCAAAACTCATTCTGGCATCAGTATCACTCATGCCTTTGCCATCATCAATCACTTGGATCTGGGTTTTTCCTGCGTCTTTTATAATCAGTTTTATGCTTGTTGCATCGGCGTCAATGGCATTCTCAACCAGCTCTTTAACTACCGAAGCTGGTCTTTGAACCACTTCACCTGCAGCTATTTGGTTGGCAACATGATCCGGTAATAATTGAATGATATCTGCCATTAGCGCGCCGTGGTAAATATTGATAAATCAAAATCTATTATGAATAAAAATATCAGCACCAAAATAGCCACAATTATAAGTACACGACGGTTGGCTTGCTTATCAGGATTGGTTTTATAATCGGTTAGGGCATTCACTAATTTTTGTTTAACGCCTTTGTTGCTAGCATCATTCACACGAAATTCATTAAACTTTCGCTTAATTTCATAAGGATTACCTTCGCCTTTGTAGTAACGAGGTTTGTAATCGTATGATTTGTTTTGAAGCGGTTTAAAAAATCTCATAATTGTCTGGTATATTTGATAACACGTACATCAAAATCAGTACCACAAGCAGTAATATTACCAATAAAGTCATTCTTGACAGTTTAAAGGATTTATGTCTGGTATCTTGTCTTTGCCTAAGCCATTTTTCCTCAAAAGGCTCCTTCACCGATTCCTTTTTAATGGATTTATGGCGCGGTTTGTAATGAAATTGCTTCGGTTTTTGTTGTTTAAACACCAATGATGTAATCTGTTTAAGCTTCTTTCAAAAGTACTTAAAATGTTAGGAAATGCTCAAGGATTACTCCTAAAAATTTGTAAACAATGTATCGTAAAGTTTAGGCGTTTGATCGTAAATGCGCCATCCTAACGGCTGCAACAGCTGCTTCAACACCTTTGTTGCCGTGTTTTCCTCCACTTCGGTCGATGGCTTGTTGCTTGGTATCGTCGGTTAAAACACAGAAGATTACTGGTGTTTCGCGATTGACATTCAAATCTTTAATGCCTTGTGAGACTGCGTTGCATACAAAATCGAAATGTTTGGTTTCACCTTGAATAACGCTTCCAATGGCAATTACAGCATTCACCATTTGTTCTTGCATTTTCTTTGCTCCGTAAACCAATTCAAAACTACCCGGAACGTCCCATTTAATAATATTGGTTGGCTGCACTCCCAAATCAATTAAGGTATCAAATGCACCTTTGTATAAGGCAGAAGTGATATCACTATTCCACTCGGCAACTACAATGCCTATACGCAGCTTAGCACCGCTAGCAATGGTTTTTTTATCGTAGCCTGAGAGATTGATTCCATCGGTTGCCATGACCTTCTATTTTATAGTTGCGCTTGGGCTTTACCGATTAATATATCAATGTTTGTTGCTTCAGTAGATTTAGAGAAATCTTTTTTAATACGTTCAAAATATTTGAAGGCTTTGTCATTTTTATTTAATGATAACGCCAACTTTCCTGCCTTAGATAAATACATTGGCGTGGTGAAGTCATTTGTAGAAGCAGAAATTGCTTTCTCATAATATTCTAAAGCATCCTCTGGTTGATTCAATTGTACAAAGGCATCGCCAATAGCACCTTTAGAAATGGCATTCAACATTATATCGTCACTAGAAAACTTACCTAAATATTTCACGGCATTTGGATAGTCTTTTAAATTTAAGTAAGACATTCCAGCGTAATAATTAGCCATATTAGCTGCTGGCGTGCCGCTGTATTCTTCAATGATATCTAACATTCCAAATTTACCTTCGCCGCCATTAAGAGCCATAGTAAACAACGAATCTTTTTCAGCGCCGTTCACCGCTTGATCAAAATATTGTTGCGCTTTGAACATTTCGTTCATAGCTTCTTGCTGCTTAGGTTCGGCTATAAATTTGTTGTATCCTAATACCCCTAAGATTACAACAGCAATAACTGCTACTGCACCAAATATATATTTCTGGTTATTCGCTACCCATTCTTCTGTTTTGGAAGCAGATTCATCTAGGGTATTAAAAACTTCAGCTGTTGTTGAGTTGTCCTCAATGGCTTCATTCTTTTCTTTATCTGTTTTTGGTTTGTAACCTCTTTTCTTATAAGTTGCCATATTTTCTCAATTTATGCGTGGCAAAAATATAATTTTTATTGGTATTTAAAAGCTTATTTATTTGTTATTTTGCAATATGTACAGCTGGATTAAACAGTTGTTGACCTTACTCAAAAAATTGCTGATAAAATTTTAATGGTTTTACAAACGCTATCCCTTTTAAATTATAAGAATTTTGAGAGTCAATCCTTTGATTTCGACAACAAAATAAATTGTTTTGTTGGTGAAAACGGCAAGGGTAAAACCAACGTTTTAGACGCCATTTTTCACTTGGCGATTGGCAAAAGTTACTTCAACCCTATCACCACCCAAAACATCAAACACGACGAAGCCTTTTTTGTAATTGATGGCGTTTTTGAAAAATTAGAGCGCGAAGAGAAAATTGTAGTTTCTTTTAAAAAAGGTCAGAAAAAAATTATCAAACGCAATGGGAAAATCTACGATAAGTTTAGCGACCATATTGGGTTTATTCCGCTGGTTATAATTTCACCGGCCGATAGAGATTTAATTATTGAAGGCAGCGAAACGCGCAGAAAATTTATCGATACCGTAATTTCACAAGGTGATAGAGGTTACCTTCAAAATTTGATAAACTACAATAAAGTATTGGCGCAACGGAACGCTTTACTTAAATATTTTGCACTCAATAATACCTTCAACAAAGAAACTTTAGAAGTTTATAACGAGCAACTTGATAAGTACGGAGCTGAGATTCATACCAAAAGATCCGTTTTTCTGGAGCAATTTATTCCTATTTTCAAAAGCCGTTATAAAGCCATCAGCAACAATAAAGAAACCATCGATATTGCTTATAAAAGTGATTTGTTTGAAGTTGATTTAAAATCTCTTCTTCAACTAAATATAAACAAAGACAAAGCACTTCAATACACCAGTGTTGGTACACATAAAGACGATTTAAATTTTGAAATTGACCAATATCCCATAAAAAAGTTTGGTAGTCAAGGTCAGCAGAAATCTTTTTTAATTGCTTTAAAGCTGGCCGAATTCGATTTTATAAAACAACAAAGCGGTGTATCGCCTATTTTACTGTTGGATGATATTTTTGATAAATTAGATGAAAATCGCGTGGCCCAAATTATTGAATTGGTAAACAACGATAATTTCGGACAGTTGTTTTTAAGTGATACGCATCCCGAAAGAACCGAAATGGCAGTTAAACAAACCCATCAATCTTATAAAATATTTAAGTTATGAGTAGAATTACAACCTTAATAATCGCTTTATTTCTAGTGTCTTGCTCCGATAATCCTGAAAAAATGCTCACGCATCTTAATGGCTATTGGGAAATAAGTAAAGCCGAAATGAATGATGGTATTGAAAAAGATTACAACTTCAATGCATCCATAGATTATATTATGGTAAATGATAGTTTAAAAGGTTTCAGGAAAAAACTCTCGCCAAATTTTGACGGCAGCTTTACCACATCGCAAGACGCCGAAGCCATTGAAGTTAAAATTGAAAACGACAGTTTAAATTTATACTACTCCACGCCCTACGCGAAATGGAAAGAAACTGTTTTAGAAGCGAATGAAACCCATTTGAAGATCGTTAACTTCAAAAAAGATGTGTATCTTTATAAACGTTATGTACCGCTAGATTTGTAAACATGAGTAAAAGACAAAACGACCACTTACCTATTTCGTATATTTTAAAATCGTTTGTTGAAACCAATAAATTGGAACACGGTTTAAACGACGTGCAGGTGCGTGAAGCTTGGGCTGAACTTATGGGATCTGGCGTTAACAATTACACCGACAAAGTTTACCTTCATGGAAGCAAATTGTTTGTGAATTTAAGTTCGAGCGTTCTTCGGGAAGAGCTAAGTTACGGCAAAGACAAAATTTGTAAAATGCTCAACGAACACTTGGGTAAAGCTGTTGTAACCGAAGTGATTCTAAAATAACCTGATAAATGTCGCTTACTTCTAAAATACTAATCTTTCTTTTTATTTTAACTCTTATGTCTCAGAACACCACTATTTTCAATTTTTCAAAAGATACTAAAAAGAATAGTTGGATTGTAGTAAACGATGACGTTATGGGTGGAATTTCAAATAGTACTATAACTGTTAATACAAATGGATATGGTGTTTTTAGAGGAAGTGTTTCCTTAGAAAATAACGGCGGATTTGCTTCTGTACGACATGCAGTAAAAGGCGCCAATCTAACCGCACATTCCAAATTTATCATCAAAATTAAAGGTGACGGAAAAAAATATCAATTTAGATGTAAAGCACGCTCAAATGAGAGACATAGCTACGTTTACGACTTTAAAACCAATGGTGACTGGCAGGAAATTGAAATTCCGTTTTCTGAAATGTATCCGCGTTTTAGAGGCAATAATTTAAATATGTCCAATTACGCAGGCGATGCGCTTTCTGAGGTAGCTTTTTTAATTGGCAACAACAAACCAGAAAACTTTAAATTAGAAATAGATTATATAAACGTGCAGTGATCTTAACCCATTAAATTTTGTTTTATGGCAACAAAAAGATTTCTTTTCATTTTTTCAATGTCGTTTTTATTGGTAACATTAGGTTGTTCTACCACGAAAAATCAGACGGCGAAAGTCAATAAAAACTTTGACGATCAGCAACTCGTCATGATTCTGAATGCCAACAACAATACCCCGATGCGCGTTTTTAAAATCAATAATGTTCAAGATTCTTTACTCTTAAGAAAACAAAGTGAAGATGTGGTTATCATCCCAAACGATACTACCTTAAAACATTTCACCAATAGATTATTTGCTACCGTGCGCGACAGTCTCTCGCTTGGTGTAGGTATCGCGGCTCCTCAAGTGGGTATTTTAAAAAATATTATTTGGGTGCAACGTTTTGATAAAGAAGAATTTCCTTTTGAAGTGTACCTCAACCCGAAAATTATTCAATATTCTCAAAAAAAACAAACCCGCGCCGAAGGTTGTTTGTCTATTCCCAACCGAAGAGAAACGCTGAATTGTAGAGCGTATGCTATTTTGCTCGAATATATCACATTAGAAGGAGAACATCGTACAGAAATGGTCGAAGACTTCACCGCTATTATTTTCCAGCATGAAGTAGATCATCTCAATGGCGTTTTGTACATCGATTTAATGGATGAAGCTTTGAAAATAAATTCAGTTTCAAACTAAAACTTTTAAATTTAATGCCCCAAACTACAATAGTTTCTTTTTTTAAGTACAAAGGCTTTAGGCACCAATGGCAAGCCTTTGTAAGAATGGGTCGTCCGCCATTATTAAATCAAACTATTGAAGGACTTACTTTTTGGAAAGCACTCGGTAGCGGCAGTGGTAACGGATTTTCAATTTGGCCAGATTTCTCAATGTTTGGTTTACTCACGGTATTTAATTCTGAAAAAGAAGCGAGTGCATTTATAAATTCAGACCTTATAAAAAACTACACTGAAACTGCCGAAAAGTTTAGTCATATTTGGATGCATTCCGTTAAGGCACATGGTCAGTGGAGCAAACAGGAGCCTTTTATTTCTTCGGAAAAATTCAACGAAGAAAAACCATTGGCGGTAATTACACGTGCCACTATAAAACCGAAATTGGCTTATAAATTCTGGAAATACGTGCCATCGGTGTCAAAATCTATGGATGGTTACAACGGACTTATTTTCACCAAAGGCATAGGCGAATGGCCTATTTTTATGCAAGCCACGTTTTCACTTTGGGAACAAGGCTCACAAATGATGGATTACGCATACAAAAATCCTAAGCATGCCGAAATGGTTAAAAAAACACGCGAATTGGGCTGGTATTCAGAAGAAATGTTTTCCCGCTTCCACCCTTTCAAAATTGAAGGTGATTTGATTGATTATCGTATTAGGTAGTTTTAACCACTTCAGCATACAAATCAAAATCCTCCGCAGCGGTGATTTTTACAGTAGCAAATTCACCTGTTTTTAAATAAGATTCGGATGCATTTATCAATACTTCGTTATCCACATCTGGCGAATCAAATTCAGTACGACCAACAAAATAATTGCCTTCTTTTCTATCGATAACTACTTTAAAAACCTCACCAATTTTCTGCTGATTTAATTCCCATGAAATTTGTGACTGCAATTCCATGATTTCGTTGGCTCGCTCTTGTTTGACTTCTTCAGGTACGTTATCTTCTAGGTTATAGGCATGTGTGTTTTCCTCGTGACTATAGGTAAAACAACCCAAACGCTCAAATCGCATGTCTTTAACCCACTGTTTTAAAGTTTGAAAATCTTCCTCTGTTTCGCCAGGATATCCAACAATTAAAGTGGTTCTAATCGTCATATTGGGAACTGCTTTTCTAAAGTCGTGCAGTAGTTTGGTAGTTTTTTCTTGGGTGGTACCGCGACGCATACTTTTTAAGATACGATCAGAAATATGCTGCAACGGAATATCAATATAATTACAAACTTTAGTTTCGCGGTGCATCACCTCAAGCACATCCATAGGAAATCCTGTTGGAAAGGCATAATGTAATCGTATCCATTCAATACCTTCAACTTTTACTAAGGCTTCAAGCAATTCGGCTAAATTGCGTTTTTTGTATATATCTAGTCCGTAGTAAGTTAAATCTTGGGCGATTAAAATAAGTTCCTTGACGCCTTTAGCCGCTAAATTTTCTGCTTCCTTCACTACATCTTCAATAGGTGTAGATTTGTGTTTACCGCGCATTAACGGAATGGCACAAAAACTACAAGGTCGGTCGCAGCCTTCAGCAATTTTCAAATAGGCATAGTTTTTAGGTGTTGTGGTAAGACGTTCGCCAATTAATTCATGTTTGTAATCGGCGCCTAAGGCTTTCAACAAAGATGGCAATTCCGTAGTGCCAAAATATTGATCTACATTGGGAATTTCTTTTTGTAAATCGGGTTTATATCTTTCACTTAAACAACCTGTAACAAATACTTTATCAACTTCGCCCGCTTCCTTTTTCTGCATAAATTCTAAAATAGTATTGATGCTTTCTTCTTTGGCATTGTTGATAAAACCGCAAGTATTAATTACTACAATATTACCTTCTTCTTCATGTACAACATCTTTACCACTGGCTTTTAATTGTCCCATCAGCACTTCGCTGTCGTAAACATTTTTACTACAGCCAAGTGTTACAACGTTAATTCTATTCTTTTTTAATGTTTTTGTCCGCATAATTATTTAAATGAAGGCACAAAGATACAACCAATGTTAAACCTTTTATATATTTTTAAGTCTTAATAGAAAATCTGTTATACCATGTCTATCTATTTAAGAATTCTAGCTTTAGTGGCGTTCAGTTTCTTTTCATGCTCATCTACCGACGATAATCCGCCACAAATTATTACCCCAGACGAGGACATTTATTTTCCACCCATTAATTCCGACGTATGGGAGACAAAAACTACAGCGTCTTTAGGCTGGAATGAAAGCGAACTGCAACCACTATTAGATTTTTTAGAAGAAAAGAACAGCAGAAGCTTTATGATTTTACATAACGGCAACATAGTTGTAGAGTCTTACTTTAATGGACACACAGCGACTTTACCTTGGTATTGGGCCAGTGCCGGTAAAACATTAACTACCGCCATTACTGGAATTGCGGAAAGCGAAGGCTTCATCAATATCAATAACAAAGTATCAGATTATTTAGGAGCCAGTTGGACAAGTGCGCCGATTGACAAAGAAAACTTGATTACCTGTAAAAATTTATTATCGATGAATTCTGGTCTAAACGATGCCTTAGGAAGCGATGTTTCTCCTGCAAATCTTCAATATGTAGCAGATGCAGGAACCCGTTGGGCTTATCATAATGTGTATGTGAAACTTCAAGATGTGGTTGCTCAAGCCAGTGGAAACTCGTGGGATAATTATTTCAATATCAAATTGAAAAATAGAATTGGCATGACTGGCGCTTGGATTCCAAATGAAGACTTGAATGTCTATTGGAGCAATACCAGAAGTATGGCCAGATTTGGATTGTTAGTCTATGCTGATGGTAAATGGGGAGACCAACAGATTATTCCCGCAAACTTCCTTAACGATGCTGTAAACACCTCGCAAAACCTAAATCAAGCTTATGGTTATATGTGGTGGCTAAATGGCAAGTCTACTTACAGATTACCACAAGTACAATTTCAGTTTAATGGTTCGCTGGTTCCTAATGCACCGAATGATATGTATTGCGCTTTGGGTAGAGATGACCAAAAAATATACATCGTTCCAAGTAAAAAACTGGTAGTGATTAGGATGGGTAATTCGGCAGACGAGACCAATTTTGCATTGTCTGGATTTGACGATGAGTTGTGGGTACGCATCAATGCGTTTACAGACTAGTTTGAAAAAATTAAATTTATTGATTACTGCATCAGAATATTTAAGAAAAACGAAAACTTCCTTCAAAATTATTTGAAAAGTTTATCTTGTGGCGGTATTTAAATATTTTTGATTTTTTATTTATGAAAGGACAAATTCTACTGCTTCTGCTCACCTTTTCGAGCATCATCTGCTATTCGCAAATTAACTATGAAACAGGATATTTTATTAATAATTCAAACCAAAAAGTAGATTGCCTTATTCGAAACGTTAATTTAAAAATAAATCCAACCGAATTTGAGTTTAAGTTAACGGAAGACGCAGAAATACAAAAAGCGAGCATCCAAACTGTTCAAGAGTTCCATATTTATGGTAAATTTAAATACATCCGAAAGAATGTGATGATTGATCAATCAGAGAAAAGTATTGATAAATTGAGTAGAGAAAGAAAAGCTTTGTTGGAAGAACAAGAAGTTTTTTTAAGAGTTTTAATAGAAGGAAAGGCAAGCTTATATTCATTTGAAAACAGTAAATTCAAAAGATTTTTTTACAGTTTAGATGATTCGAAAATTGAACAATTAATATTTAAAGAATATTTAAATGATGATAGAAAAATCTCTCAAAATAATATGTTCAAACAACAGCTATTGGATGATTTAAAATGCTCAACCATCAAAAAGCAAGATGCTGAAAATGTGAATTACCGAAAAAATGAATTGATCACTTTTTTCGTGAAATACAATGAATGTAATAATACAGAATTCACAAATTTTGAAGAAAAACAAAAAAGAGACTTATTCAACTTAAATTTTCGTCCCGGCATAAATAGTGCAACTCTTTCAATAGAGAATAACAGTTCAAGTTCTAACGCTGTTGATTTTAATGACAAAATTGGTTTTAGATTTGGTATAGAAGTTGAATTTATTTTGCCAATTTATAACAACAAATGGGCTTTCACAATTGAGCCAACTTATCAATATTTTAAAACTAAAGAAACGATTACCTCATCAATTGCAACTCGAAATTTCGAAGTCGATTATAAGTCTTTAGAAGTGCCGATTGGAATAAGACATTACATTTTTTTAAATAAAAATTCTAAACTTTTTATAAACGGTGCATTTGTTTTTGATTTGAGCAGTAATTCGTCTATAAATGAGCTTATAATTGGTAATAGCTCAAATTTTGCATTTGGATTAGGCCTTAAACAAAATGATAAATATAGCATAGAGTTAAGGTATCAACCCAACAGAAATATATTAACTGATTATGTGTTTTGGAGTTCGAATTACACTACTGCCAGTGTAATATTCGGCTATACTTTGTTTTGAAAATAAAAACCTTCTCAATTAGATTATTTATAATTTTTAGGCGATTCTCGTTTCTTACTTGCTTGTTCATAGCTATAAGCCCAAGTTAAAAGCTGTTTTTCTTGTTTCGGCTGGGCAATAAAAGTGAGTCCTTTTGGAGCGCCATTTTCAGCGTATCCCATAGGCACTGTTAAAGCGGGATACTCGGCTACTGCAGCAAAACCCGCATGGTAGTTGTTAATTGAAAGAAGTCCATCCAGTTTAAATTCTTTAATTGGTTCATCAAAAAATCTGCGACCGTTGGTTTTAAGGGTGTCTTTGATACGTCTTAAAAATTGAGCATTGCCTTTATCTTCTGAAATTCCTCTAAATAATGCCTGACCATAAGGCATAACATTCACTGAGTCTTGAATATTAAAGGCTATTACGTCGTCTATGTTTGAGATTTTAACAGATGGATTGGCATGATTGGCCATGTACGATGGGAAATTTTTTTTCATATCGAGATTTAACAATCTTATAAAATGAGGTAAACTGACGTCAATCTCGTCCACCTGAACAATGATTGCTCCTTTACTTTCCAATGCTGAAATTGCATCTTTATATAGCGGATCTTCTAACAAAGGCTTAAAGGCACCAAATTTTTTACCTTCGAGCGAATTATCCTTTTTGATATTAGTATAAAAATGTTTTGATTGAAACTGAACATTCATAGATTTTTTATCGGCACGATCAAAACCATACATAGCATCAAGTAAAATAGCTATATCGATTACAGATCTGCCAATTGGCCCAGCCGTATCTAAGGTTTCAGAAATAGGAATGATTCCACTTCTGCTAATAAGACCAATGGTCGGTTTAATGCCTACAACCGAATTCTGACTAGCGGGAGATAAAATAGAACCAGCAGTTTCTGAACCAACAGCCGCAGCGCAAAAATTTGCCGCAACAGCTACCGCACTTCCAGAGCTAGAACCACCCGTGTCGAATATTTTTCTTCCGTAAGGATTAAGCGTTTGACCACCTAAGGCGCTATATCCACTTGGGCAATTTCCGCAGAAAAAGTAAGCCCATTCGCTCAAATTAGCTTTGCCTAAAATAAGTCCGCCTTGATTTTTAATTTGTTTTATCACAAAAGCATCTGAAGTTCTGTTATCCTTTAAAGCAACAGAGCCAGCGGTTGTTGGCATACCTATGGTATTAATATTATCCTTTAACAAAATAGGCATACCGTATATAAGATGCGCATTTTTATTATTTTTTATTGCTTCATCTTTAGCCTTAGCTTCAGTAATTATATTAGGATTAAGGGAGATTACTGAATTGAGTGACAAATCGTTTTCTCTGTCAGTAGCGCGAATACGGTATAAGTAAAATTTTGTGAGTTGTTCGTAACTCAATTTGCCAGATTTAACATGGCTCTGTAAGGTTGGGATATCTTGATCTAACACCAAACTTTTTAAACGATTATAATCGTCCTCAGTGAAATCACTCATAGAGGCATTCAAAGACGTCCAAATGTCTAATCGTGATACAAACCTCGAATCTAACACCTCAAATTCACGGAACTCTTTGGTGGCGATGGCACTTAAATCAGAACTAGATTCTTGAGCTGATGGTGTTTCATTGCTGTCGGTGACTTTAGAAGTTTCTTTGCAAGACCAACTTAGCAATAGACCTAAAACCAAAAAGATTCTGAAATTATAAAAACATTTCAGAATCTTTTGTTCAATTAGTTTAAAAAAAAGATTGTAAAAATGCTTGGCAGGGGATGCTATCATATTTAAGTTTTTTCTAAAAATAACAAAAAACACGTTACGAACAACAGAAAATCGTTGAGCGGTAAACAGAAAAAACCAAATATAAGATGACAGTTTATTTGAAAAATGAATCAACAAATTCAAATTTATTAAAAACCTGAAGATGTTCAATACCCTCACCTACGCCAATATATTTAACTGGGATTTGAAACTGATCGCTAATACCAATAACAACACCACCTTTAGCTGTACCATCTAATTTTGTAACGGCCAAAGAAGTAACTTCTGTTGCTGCGGTAAATTGTTTTGCCTGTTCAAAAGCGTTCTGTCCTGTTGATCCATCCAAAACCAGCATCACCTCGTGTGGTGCATCGGTAACTACTTTTTGCATGACCCGTTTAACTTTGGTAAGTTCGTTCATTAAGTTTACTTTATTGTGTAATCTTCCAGCCGTATCTATGATCACGACATCGGCATTTTGATTCACAGCACTTTGAAGCGTATCAAAAGCCACAGAAGCAGGATCACTACCCATTGTTTGTTTTACAATTGGCACATCTACCCTATCAGCCCAAACTTGCAACTGATCGATAGCGGCGGCTCTAAAAGTATCAGCAGCACCTAGTACAACCTTTAAACCTTGCTTTTTAAACTGATAAGCCAATTTACCGATGGTGGTAGTTTTACCAACACCATTTACACCAACCACCATAATTACATAAGGTTTTTGGTCACTTGGTACTCCAAACTCGGTAGCCTCGCCACTATTTGTTTCAGAAAGTAAAGCCGCTATTTCTTCTCTTAAAATTTGATTGAGTTCGTTCGTCCCTAAGTATTTATCTTTGGCAACTCTGGCTTCAATTCTTTCAATGATTTTTAGTGTTGTGTTGACACCTACATCGCTACTTACTAAAACTTCTTCTAAATTGTCTAAAACATCATCATCAACTTTTGACTTACCAGCAACTGCTTTGTTTAATTTTGAAAAAAACGAAGATTTTGTTTTTTCCAGACCTTGGTCTAAATGTTCCTTTTTATCGGAAGAAAATATTTTTTTAAAGAAACTCATTGTTGTTTATTTTTCAATGGAATGTCAAAAATTGAACCATGACTGCAACCTGCAAAAATGACATATATAAAGTCAAAACTACGTATTTTTTTCGGTTTCAATTCTTAATAAAATAGTATAGGTTTTCAGTCTCAAGATAATTTGCTATGAAACTCTAAAAAAGCGCAAAAAAAAACTGCTTTCACAAGGAAAGCAGTCTGGTAAAATATATAAAATATATTTATTTTTTCTTTAAAAACTCGTCTACAAATTCAGGTGCCATAACAGATTCTACAAATGTATATGCGCCAGTTTTAGGAGATTTAACCATTTTTATAGCTTTGGTTAATCTTTTAGATCCGGTTTGTAACGATGCTACTGATTTCTTTGCCATGACTTATTATTTTATCTCTTTGTGAACAGTCATACGCTTAAGGATTGGATTAAATTTCTTAATCTCCATTCTTCCAGGCGTATTTTTCTTGTTTTTGGTTGTAATATATCTCGAGGTTCCTGGATTTCCAGAATCCTTGTGCTCCGTACACTCTAATATAACTTGAATTCTATTTCCTTTTTTTGCCATTATACTTCTAATTTAGCGTTGTGCTATTTTTTCAAAAATCCTTTAGATTTTGCATCTTTTATTGCTGCAGAAATACCAATTTTATTGATGGTTTTTAATGCTGATGTAGATACTTTTAAAGTTACCCATTTATCTTCTTCAGGAATGTAAAAACGTTTTTTGATTAAATTGGCATCAAAGGTACGCTTGGTTTTATTCATGGCGTGAGAAACATTGTTTCCAACCATTGCTTTTTTCCCGGTAAGTTCACAAACTCTTGACATTTCTTTCTAACTTTTAGGTATGTAATTTTAAAACAGGGTGCAAATTTAATAAAACTTTACCACACAACAAACTATTGTTGTTAGTTTTTTAAAATTTCTTTAAGCAACATTTCAAAGGATTTATTAACACCTTTATCAATGACTTTTTCTCGGTGATTTCCAAAGTTAAAGGTTTCTACAATAAGTGCTTTTGGGGTTGCTATGGCAATACAAGCTTCGCCTACATCAGCTTTTTCATCACCTTTTTCGGGACCAGCATTTCCTGTGGTTGCTATGGCATAATCCGATTTAAAAAGCTTTTTGGCTGCAATCGCCATTTCAGCTGCAACTTCTTTACTCACCACGCCAAATTTGGAGATAATAGCTTCGGAAACACCTAAAATTTCAATCTTACTTTCAGTGGCGTAACAATTTATGCCACCTTTATAAAATTGTGAGGCTCCTGCGTGCTTGGTAATTATTTCAGAAATTTTTCCACCAGTAAAACTTTCGGCCAAGGCTAAAGTTTGTGAACGTTCTTTAAATTGTTTGGCAATAATAGTTTCAATACTTTCAGTTTCTTCAAAACCAACAAAAATATCTTCAATTTGCGGTATGAGCAACTGTACTTGTCGTTCCATTTCTTGCTCAACTAATGTTCTATCCATATTTTTGGCAGATAAGCGCAGTCGTACTTTTCCTAAATTTGGCAAATAAGCAAGCTTGATAAAATCTGGTAGGTTATCTTCAAATACCTCGATTCTATTCGAAATAGCACTTTCACCTAAGCCATAGGTAAGTAAAGTTTTATGCAGAATGAACGGAAACTTATAGGTTTCTCTTAATCTTGGTAACACGTCATCGTTTACTAAGGCTTTCATTTCATAAGGCACACCAGGTAAGGAAACGAATACCTTTTCTACCTTTTCAAACCACATTCCTGGCGCCGTACCATATTTATTCATTAGCACCTTACATTTTGAAGGAACCATAGCTTGCTGCCTGTTGATATCTGATATTGGTGTACTGATATATTTCGAAAAAAGCATTTCGATATTGTCTAAAACTTTTTGATTTTGAATGAGTTCATCTTCAAAATATTCACAAAGCGTATGTTTTGTAATATCGTCTTTGGTAGGACCTAAGCCACCTGTGATAATAATAATATCAGCATTTGATTCGGCCTCTTTTAAAGCCTTTAAAATTTGACTCTTATTATCTTGTACTGAAGTAATTTGATAAACCGAAACCCCTATTTTGTTGAGTTGCTTTCCTAAAAAAGCTGAATTGGTATCAATAATTTGACCGATGAGAATCTCATCGCCTATGGTAATTATTTCGGCTTGCATTATAGATTAAAGTCCTCCCTGATTTCTTCAGATGCATTGGCAACTGCATTTAAAACTGTATCTAATTCAGCCGATACATCTTTGTCTCCTTGCTCAAATTTTCCCCAATCTTGCACAATTATAAGCTTATCTAAAACACCCAATTCAAACAAATCTATAGTTGGTTTCATTTTATGTGCTGCTTGATAAGTAGTGTAAAAATCTTTTTCGGCAACTGCCAGTTTAAGTCTTGCCGCGTCTTCTGGCACTTCTTCTAGAAATGCGCCAGCCAAGGCCATGATGAAATCCTCATCACCATCAGCCATTTCCCTAACTCTGTAAAGTTTATAATGCTGTTCCATTTATTTAATTTTTACCGAAAACATTTCGATTTGTTCTATAAATCCTGTTAACTCATCGTTAGCAGATACCTTAGCAACGCCTGCTGGCGTGCCTGTAAATATAATATCTCCAATTTTTAAAGTGAAATATTTTGATACATATTCGATGATTTCATCAATTTTCCACAACATCAAACTCGTATTTCCTTGCTGCACAACTTGTTGTTTATTTTTCAAACTGAAATTGATATTGTTTAAATCTTCAAAATTTGATTTAGGCAACCATTTCCCGATTACCGCCGCGCCATCGAAGGCTTTGGCTTTTTCCCAAGGCAATCCTTTTGTTTTAAGTTGCGACTGTAAATCCCTGGCAGTAAAATCGATACCCAATCCAATCTCGTCGTAATACTTATGAGCGAATTTTCTATCAATATACTTACCAACCTTATTAATTTTAACCAATATCTCAACTTCATGATGCACATCATTTGAAAAGTCTGGAATAAAAAATGGCTGCTTCTTAAGCAGAATGGCAGTGTCAGGTTTTAGAAACACCACAGGATTTTCTGGCTTTTCATTTTCTAATTCCTTGATGTGTTCGGTGTAATTACGACCGATGCAGATGAGTTTCATATGGCGAAAATAAAATCTATGTTCCCTTTCTTAGGCGCCTAGTTCAATTTATTATTTAATGCTCTTAACTTAATTGCTGTCAATACTTTTTTAGTATATAAAGGAAAATCCGCATCCAGCAACCATCCAAAATAGCCAGGTTCTTTGTCTAAGACTTCCAATACCGTTTTTCCTTTGTGTTTCCCAAATGAGAAACATTCGTCACCGTCTTTGTTATAAATTATAAAGCCAGCAAAATCCGCAAATTGTTTGCGAGAACTGAATTCGGCAAGAAATTTGGTGTCGTTTTCAAGTTCGTCGTAACGTTCAATTTGAGCTTTTAGAACTTCATAAGTCGCTCTTGTATCGGCTTCGGCACTGTGCGCATCGTCTAAATTTTTATCGCAATAAAACTTATAGGCTGCGCCTAAGGTGCGTTGTTCCATTTTATGAAAAATAACTTGCACATCAACTGCTACACGGTTTTTCATATCAAAATCAACTTGTGCGCGTAACATTTCTTCAGCTAATAACGGAATGTCAAATCGGTTAGAATTGAAACCACCCAAATCAGAATCTTTCACCAAATTATAAACTTCTTTGGCTAACTCATTAAAAGTTGGCTTATCGGCAACATCGGAATCCGAAATACCGTGAACCTTGGTTACCTCAGCAGGAATGGGAATGGTTGGATTAACACGTCTGGTATAGCTTTCTTCTTTTCCATTTGGATGAATTTTCAAAATAGAAATTTCAACAATCCTATCAGAAGTGATATTAACACCAGTGGTTTCTAAATCAAAAAAACAAATGGGTTTGTTAAGGTTGAGTGTCATTATATAAATTTATATGGTAAAGATACTAAGAATAAAAAAAGCCCTAAACAAACTAGGGCTTTTTCAAATATTTTTTTGTCTTATATCTCACGATTCACATCAAAAGCTTCTAGATAATCTTTCACAGCTTTTACAAATTGTCCGCCTAAAGCACCATTAACCACCCGGTGATCGTATGAGTGTGATAAGAACATTCTATATCGAATACCAATAAAATCGCCATCAGGTGTTTCTATAACTGCAGGAACTTTTCTAATGGCGCCCAACGCTAATATAGCAACTTGTGGCTGATTGATAATTGGTGTACCAAATACACTGCCAAAAGTTCCAACGTTAGTCACTGTATAAGTACCGCCTTGAGTATCGTCTGGTTTTAATTTACCAATTCTAGCACGTTCGGCAAGGTCGTTTACGGCCTTGGTCATTCCTAATAAATTAAGCTGATCGGCATTTTTTATAACAGGTACAATTAAATTACCGTCTGGTAATGCTGCCGCCATTCCCAAATTAATGTTTTTACGTTTGATGAGTTTATCGCCACTTACCGAAATATTAATCATTGGAAAATCTTTTATAGCCTTGGCCACCGCTTCCATAAATATCGGGGTGAAGGTTAACTTTTCGCCTTCGCGTTTTTCGAAGCTACTTTTAACTTTCGTTCTCCAATTCCAAATATTTGTGACATCTACTTCGATAAATGATTGGACATGTGCTGAAGTTTGCGTACTTTCAACCATATGATGAGCAATAAGTTTGCCCATTCTGGTCATTTCTATTATTTCATCTTCACCCTTAACAACAGCAGGTGTTTCTTGTTTTGGTTTTGGTGGTGTAATTGATGCCGTTTGTTTAATCTCTGGTTGAGCCAACTCCGGTTTTGCTTCAATTTTGGCAACTGGCACTGGCGCTGATCTATGGTCAAGATAGGCTAAAATATCATTTTTCGTTACTCGACCTTCTTTACCAGTTCCTGGTAAAGCATCTAATTCTGCTTGCGTAATTCCTTCTTTTTTGGCAATATTTCTAACTAATGGAGAATAAAATCTATCGTCTGAGGATTGCACTGGCGAAGCCACTGCATCTTGAGCTTGCGTATTTGTTTTTGCTACTTCGGCTACCGATGGAGTTTCAGATTTTTCTACTTTAGAATTGGTTTCTTCGACTTCAGCAACTGGATTAGCCTTTGGAGCATCTCCAGAAGTTTCGATTATTGCAATGGTTTGACCCACTTGGACCACATCATCTACATTAAACAATTTTTCTATTAACACACCTTCTACCTCACTCGGTATTTCACTATCCACCTTATCAGTAGCAATTTCAAGAACAGCCTCATCAGCATCGATGGTGTCACCTACTTCTTTTAACCATGCAGTCACGGTTGCTTCGGCAACGCTTTCCCCCATTTTGGGTAATTTAAGTTCAAATTTTGCCATATTCTTAATAGAAAGAGGTTATTTATATTTTTGGTTGCAAAATTAATGATTATTCACCAATAATTTTATGATTTGTTCAACTAAATGTCTTTAAGCCACATCACTTTTCCTTGAATGTTCGCGGTGTGACTTCCAATGATAAAATTAACTTTTTTAGGCAGGATTTTAAAACAGGTCGTTCTTTTTATACGATTTTGAATGAATTGTTCAATTATAAATTTGAAAGACATCATATTAGCGTCGAAAATAACAGTAACGTTATTATCAATAGATGCATCCTTTTCAAGAAAATTAACAGTATTTATCCTAACTAATTGAGATTGTAGATAAGTAGACTTTCCATAAAACCAAATATTGGATGAACACTTGATTTTGGGTTCACCTGAGGATTTCGTGAAATAAGCTAACCTTATTCCAAAATAAACCAATAAATTAATCAGCATATTGCTTTTGTAGTGCTTTTGATAAAACAGTTTCATAGCCCCAAAAAAACGTTTAGCATACAGTTGATCTTTTAGTGTACTTTCACCTTTAAAATGGATGACGGTAGTAGCGCCGTTATAGTAATTTTTAAATCCAAGTTTTGTGGCCCGGTACGACAAATCTATATCCTCACCGTACATAAAGAAGTCTTCGTCAAAACCATGTAGTTGATTGTATAAATTGCGCCTAAGTAACATAAATGCGCCTACTAAAATTTGCACTTCACCCGTTTCATTTTCTTCTATATGATTGGCATAATACGAATTTGAAAATCCTAATAATTTTTTTAAGGCAACCACAGGCGTGGGAAGATTTCTTTTACTTTCCGGCAAAAAATGCCCAGTGCCATCAATTAATTTGCAACCAACAATTCCGAGATTAGCTTGTTGCTCAGCAAAAGCAATCAACTTTGTAAAAGTTTCTTCGGAAACTACTGTATCTGGATTTAAAATACAAACATACTCGCCTGTTGCATGCTGAACTCCGATGTTATTTCCCTTAGAAAAACCCACGTTTTCTGAGTTGGAGATAAGCTTAACATTCGGGAACTTGGCTTGAACCATATCACAACTGTCATCGGCTGAATTATTATCCACTACAATAATCTCCGCATCAATGTTTTCGATGGCTTGCTCAACACTTTGCAAGCACAACTCTAAAAAGTAGCGCACGTTATAATTAAGAATAATTACAGATAGTTTCAAGCCAATTAGTTTAGTATTTTAGAGAATTTTCAAAAGGAATTCTATTTTGAATGCTTCTGCTTAAAGTCACCTCATCGGCGTATTCTAGTTCATTTCCAACTGCTATACCTCTAGCGATGGTTGAAGTTTTGATATTGACGTCCGATAAGTGCTTAAAAATATAAAAATTGGTAGTATCGCCTTCCATTGTGGCACTCAAAGCAAAAATCAGCTCGTTCACCTGACCAGCTTTCACTCGGGTAATTAGACTTTGGATGTTTAATTCGTTGGGACCAACGCCATCCATAGGAGAAATTTTTCCACCTAAAACATGATACAAACCTTTATAGCTAGCTGTGTTTTCTATAGCCAAAACATCCCGAATATCTTCTACCACGCAAATAATGCTGTCATCTCTTTTTGGGTTTTGGCAAATGTCACATAAATCTGAGTCGCTGATATTGTGACACTTTTGGCAAAATTTAATTTGCGATCGTACATCGCTTAGAGCTTGAGTTAACTGATTGGTTTGACTTGCCGGTTGCCTGAGTAAATGCAGTACAAAACGCAATGCTGTGCGTTTACCGACCCCTGGTAATTGCGACATTTGATCGACTGCATTTTGTAATAATTTTGAAGAAAATTCCATAGAACGAAATTAATGTATTTTACTGAAATGCAATAAAAAACTGCCCTTTGAAAAAATCAAATAAGGCAGTTTTAATACCATTCTGTAATTATTTACTGTTTAATCAGTTTTTTGGTTATTTCTCCATTTTCATTGTTGATCCTAACAAAATACATACCCACTGAGTATTGAGAAATATCAATTTTGTATGGCTGATTCAAGATAACTCCCCTGGCAAAATAAATTATTTTACCTTCAGTATTGAATAATCTTATATCAACATTTTCGGGTTTATTCCATGATAAAAATACTTCGTTTGAGGCTGTATTGGGGTACATCTGAAGGTTTTCAAAAACAACTTTATCATTACTCAAAGTTGAACTATAAGTATCGGAAACCCAAAGTCCGCGACCATAGGTAGCAGCATATAATTTATTTTCAGAGAAGTTGATTTCTAATTCACTTATTTGAACATTAGGCAGATTATTACTATAAGGCAACCAGCTGTTGTTAGTTGTATTATCTATATAATAAACTCCATAGTTCATACCTAAATAAAGACCTTGATCATCATTATTATCCCATGCCAAATCTTGAGGTGGAAAATTAGGAAGATCAAATCTTATCGATGTCCAGCTAATACCCGAATTCGTACTAACATAAACCTTTTGAGCATCGTTAACGGCGATAGCCACCTTTTCAGGATTTGTTGGATGTACCGCAATGGCATTAATATTTACCCCAAATGATGTTGGTGACTGAAACCAATTAACACCGCCATTTATGCTCGCATGAAAAGTGTTATTAACCGCCATATAGATATGATTATTATTTGAAGGCGCAAATTTTAAGTGATTGATAGGTGTTCCATAATTGGGAGAAATAGACGTCCAATTTTGCCCGTCGTCTTCCGATCTATACAATTCATCATAGGCGACATAAATTACATTAGGAACTTGTGGATCTTGTTCAAATGGCGTTATCCAATTCCATGGACTGTTGCCACCTTTTCCATCGGGACTCGGGACATTAGAAGCATTATTACCAGTATTAGTACCTTTATACAATACCCCAAACTGAGAAGTTCCGTACAAAATTGTAGGATCATTTTTATCAACAAAACCTTCCATACCGTCAGCGCCTAGCCAATCATTCCAAATTCCAGAAGTGTCAAAAACGGAAGAGCCATTATCTTGTGAACCGCCCGTTATAACGACCGGTATGGTTTGACTTACGCCAATTTTATAAAACTGTCTAATACCCATTCCAGTAGTTAAATCGGTATAATATTCATCGGTAACCACTTGAGGATCCTCAGCTACAAAAATTCCGCCGTCGGTACCCACATATAGCTTGCCATTAACATAATCCATAATGTCAACATCGGCGTGGCAATAACCTATATTCGCTGCTGCTGCATTTTGTGGCACCCATTGAGAAGTAATGTTAAAAGAAGTACCCCCATCTACTGAATGCCACGTATTAATACCTGCAATATGTACCTCGTTTACATTGTTTGGATTTACAACAATATCCATATCTCTCGGCGCTTGCCCGAGGTCGTCATCTGCGGTAGAACTGTAACCGAAATAATTTTTGTTATCGTGGTTTAATTCCGTAAATAAAAGACCACTCGATGTTGACTTGTACAAAGCATTAAACAATCCATTTTGAGCTTCGATTACATAAACAACTTCTGGATTGTTTGCGGAAACGCCAATCATTTTAGGACCCGATGATGTTATTGTGGGTGATTGAGAAAAAGTAATACCGCCATCCTCCGATCTATAAAAATTATTTCCAGAGGCATATATAATATTGGAGTTGCCTGGTTTAAACTCAAAGTCAAAACCTTGAGTTGCATTTGTTGCAATGCGAGTCCAATTCAGACCACCATTTGTGGATTTATAAAGTCCTCCACTTTGAACCGAACAGTACATTTTTGAGGTATTATTTGGGTCTATCAATATTTTATTGACAATACCATTTCCAGTGTCTGCCAAAAAATCCCACGTAGCGCCTGCATTAGAGGATTTAAATATCACACCGCTACTTGAACCCCAATAATAAACGTTTGAATTGCCAGGTTCCATTGATAAAGCAAAAACATTCAACGTTGATAAATCGTCTGTTAAAACCGTCCAACTCTGGCCACCATCTAAAGTTTTCCATACACCACCAGTTTCAGCTCCTGCTATAATATGATTCGTATTATTGGGATCGATAGCCATAGCGGTTATTCTGCCAACTCCAGGATTCCATCCCGTTGTTTGATTCCAATAAGTAGGTCCGAGCTCTTGCCAAGTTCCCGTAGTACTTCTTGCTGAGAAACCAAAATTCTTATTTACATAATTGTTGTAGTTCTGTAATTCGTTATAATAAAAATCCGCAGTTTTTAAATTACCATTTTCATCCATAGATCTTAATGCTTGGTATTCCCATCGTTTGTAGGCCTTAAAACCGGTGCCTCGACCATAACCCTTTGTCTCAAAATAGGCAGTTGCTGCTTCTTGAATTTCTTGAACTGTATAAGAACCGTCTGCTATCATTTCTTGATAAGTTTGGGAATACGACATAGCAAAAGTCACAACAAGACTAATCAGTAAGTAGAATTTTTTCATAAGAAATATTAAAAATAAGCTAATTAAATTTATCGAAAATAACCACAGCTGCGATTTCCTTTAATTTGCTTAATATTGTTGTACAATTTGTCTCAAAAATAGAAGAAATTTTCTTTATCTCAATTATTTACGTAAAAACATGTCGCCAAGTTTTATAATTTTACTTATTGCATCTTATTTTGGTTTACTTATTTTAATTTCCCTATTTACAGGAAAATCAAATGGTAATGACACTTTTTTTAAAGCCAATAAACAATCACCATGGTATGTAGTGGCCTTTGGTATGATTGGTGCATCGCTTTCTGGTGTAACCTTTATTTCTGTTCCTGGTTGGATTGAGGCATCGCAGTTTAGCTATATGCAAGTGGTACTAGGCTATATTGTAGGTTATCTGGTAATAGGCACGGTGCTACTTCCCTTGTATTACCGCATGAATTTAACATCTATCTACACTTATTTAGAATCGCGTTTCGGAAACTATTCCTACAAAACAGGCGCTTCCTTTTTTCTTTTGTCCAGAGTAGTTGGAGCTAGTTTTAGATTGTATTTGGTAGCTGGAGTATTACAAATTATTCTATTCGATGAAATAGGTATTGAATTTTGGCAAACAGTAACCATTACTGTTGCATTAATATGGCTGTATACTTTTAAGTCTGGTATTAAAACCATTGTTTGGACCGATACATTTCAAACCTTGTTTATGTTGATTGCAGTTGGCGTTACGATATATTTTGTGAGTGAAGATTTGGGAATTAGCGGCGGTAATTTGGTGGGTTATGTTCTAGATCATGATTTGTCTAAAACTTTCTTTTTCGAAGATTTTAAATCTGATAATTACTTCTGGAAGCAATTTATTTCAGGGGCCTTTATTGCCATTGTTATGACAGGATTGGATCAAGATATGATGCAGAAAAATCTCACTTGTCGAAACCTAAAAGACGCTCAAAAAAATATGTTTTGGTTTACGATTGTGCTCACGGTGGTGAACTTTGTTTTTTTAAGTCTTGGGTTGCTTTTAACTGTTTACGCGTCGCAAAACGGCATTGATGCTCATAAGGATGATTTATTTCCATTACTAGCGAAAAATCACTTGGGGATTGGGGTTTTTGTATTCTTTTTAATCGGACTCATCGCAGCGGCCTACAGTAGTGCCGATAGTGCATTAACTTCCCTTACCACATCTTTTAGTATTGACATTCTAGATATTGAAAAAAAATACGACAAATTTAAACAAGTACGTGTAAGAAAGCAAATTCATATTCTGATTTCCTTGGTGCTTATTTTAGTAATTATCACCTTCAAATATCTCATTAAAGATGAAAGCGTAATTGCTAAACTATTTGTTTTTGCAGGCTACACCTATGGTCCCTTACTCGGCCTTTATGCTTTTGGGCTATTTACCAAGTGGCAACTTAAAGATAAATTGGTGCCACTAATTGCCATTTTATCGCCAATCCTATCTTATTTTATTAGCTTTTATAGCTCAAAATGGTTTGAATTTGAATTTGGATTTTTCATCCTTATACTGAACGGATTACTCACCTTTTTAGGACTTTTAATACTGATTAGTCCCCAAAAGCACTAAGGTACAAGCAACTTCAGATTCTATATCGTTAGCTTTCAGAATTTTATAAAAATCCGGATTTTCAGTTCCAGGATTAAATATCACACGACGTGGCTGTAGTCCAATAATATAGTTATAATATTCTGGTTGATTTTTAGCACCCAAATATAAAGTTACCGTATCTATACTATCATAATCTATAGGTTCAGTGTCTATAGACACATCAATAACTTTACCCTTTTTTAATCCGAATGCTTTTACATCCACTTGAGCATTCCGCAACTTTTTTATAGCCATATTAGAATAGCGACTTGGGTTGGTTGAAGCACCCATAACTAATGTTGTTTTGTTCATTAAATTTTTCTTTAATTTAAAAGAGTTATAAACATAAGATTCAAAAATAACAATCTCACAGCCTACTTTATTGGATTTTTAAAGCTAAACTGTTAATTACGAGTTAAAATTACAATCTCATGTAATAAAGTTACAAGTTCTACGTCTTAATAAATAAGTTTAAGTTTAAACTTTTTAAGCAAGATGTTTAAATAGTTTAGTGTTAGTTTAAGTTGGTTAATAGCTGAAAAAGCCGGAGTTTTAATAATTCCGGCTTTTTTATTACCATTTTATAATAACGCTTCCCCAAGTAAAGCCGCTACCAAAAGCGGCTAACACCACGGTATCTCCGGATTTTATCTTGCCCTGTTCCCAAGCCTCGGTTAAGGCAATTGGAATTGAAGCTGCGGTTGTATTACCGTATTTCATTATATTATTAAAAACCTGGTCGTCATTCAACTTGAATTTTCTTTGAACAAATTGCGAAATACGCAAATTGGCCTGATGTGGAATGAGCATATCAATATCCTGTGGACCTAAATTATTTTTCTCCAAACCTTCCATAATTACTTCACTAAAACGAACCACCGCATTTTTAAACACGAATTGACCGTTCATATATGGATAATAACTTTCGTCATCTGGATTATTTTCAGCCAAAATATCAGTTACCCAACGCGTTCCCATTCCAGGTGCTTTAACAACCAATTCTTCGGCAAACTCACCTTGGGAATGTAAATGGGTCGATAAAATACCTTTGGTTGTATCTACTTCTCTCGAGAGTACTGCTGCTCCTGCACCATCACCAAAAATAACCGAAACACCTCTACCTCTGGTAGATTTATCTAATCCAAGAGAGTGCAATTCACTACCAATTACTAACACGTTTTTGTACATGCCAGTTTTAATAAAATTATCAGCCACTGAAATGGCATATACAAAACCTGAACACTGATTTCTTATATCAATAGCGCCTACTGTTTTTATATCTAAATCGTGTTGTACTTGTACGCCTGGTCCGGGAAAATAATAATCGGGACTTAAGGTTGCAAACACTATAAAATCAATATCATCTTTACTGATGCCGGCACGCTCAATCGCAATTTTGGCAGCCTTAACTCCCATAGATGCAGTCGTGTCTCCAGAGTTTTCTTTAATCCAACGTCGTTCTTTGATCCCAGTACGCTCTTGAATCCATTCGTCATTGGTATCCATTAATTTTGATAAGTCTTCATTTGTAACCACATTATCAGGCACGTAGTATCCTAATCCTGTTATTTTAGAATTGTACATTGTAAGTTTTTTAAGTATTGCAATTTAACCATTTAACTATATACAATATTTCAATTAAAATCGCATTCGTTATGCATGCATAACATCTTCAAGCTAACCTATGAAGTGTCAGTTTGTCACAATTACTATTGTGGTATTTTATTTGCCTAAGTTATTTGGCTGACTTAAATGAAAAAAAACAGCATAATTTCTTACAAACATCATAAAACAAAATAATCATGACAAAAGGAACCATTAATGTATCAGTAGAAAACATTTTTCCGCTAATTAAAAAATTCCTCTACAGCGACCACGAGATTTTTCTAAGAGAATTGGTGAGTAACGCCACCGATGCTACTCTAAAACTGAAACACCTTACCAACATTGGTGAAGCTAAAGTAGAATACGGCAGTCCGAAAATTGAAATCAAAGTTGACAAAGACAACAAAAAAATTCACGTAATCGACCAAGGTTTAGGTATGACAACCGAAGAGGTGCAAAAGTACATCAACGAAGTTGCTTTTTCTGGCGCAGAAGAATTTATCGATAAATACAAAGACAAGGTAGATGATCCAGGAATTATTGGTCATTTTGGTCTTGGTTTTTACTCAGCCTTTATGGTAGCAGAAAAGGTTGAAATTATTACCAAATCTTACAAAGACGAACCTGCAGCACATTGGATTTGCGACGGTTCGCCTAACTTTACCATAGAACCTTCAGATAAAACTGAAAGAGGTACAGAAATCATTCTTCATATTGCTGAAGATTCTACCGAATTTCTTGAAGATTCACGCATTAGAACGCTTTTGTTGAAATACAACAAGTTTATGCCAATTCCAATTAAATTCGGAACCAAAGAAGAAACTTTACCGCTACCTGAAGATGCTAAAAAAGATGCCAAACCAGAGAAAGTAAGGGTTGATAATATCATTAACAATCCAAACCCTGCTTGGACTAAACAACCAACAGATTTAAAAGATGAAGACTACAAATCTTTTTATCGTGAGTTGTATCCAATGCAGTTCGAAGAACCTTTATTCAACATTCATTTAAATGTTGACTATCCGTTTAATCTTACCGGAATTTTGTATTTCCCTAAGATGACGAATGATTTAAATATTCAAAAGGATAAAATTCAACTGTACCAAAATCAGGTTTTTGTAACCGACAATGTTGAAGGTATTGTGCCCGAATTTTTAACCATGTTACGCGGTGTTATTGATTCACCGGACATTCCATTGAACGTTTCGCGTTCCTATCTACAAGCTGATAGTAGTGTTAAAAAAATAGCGTCTTATATCACCAGAAAAGTAGCGGATAAACTAAAATCACTCTTTACTGAGAACCGCGAAGATTTTGAGAAAAAATGGAATGATATTAAAGTAGTGATCGAATATGGGATGCTTTCTGAAGAAAAATTCTTCGAAAAAGCTGAGGCCTTTGCCTTATATCCGACGGTTGACGGCAGCTACTTCACTTACGAAGAACTCTTCAATAAAATAAAAGCCAAACAAACCGATAAGGATGATAAATTGGTGATTCTATATGCTTCAAACACCGATGCACAACACAGCTACATTGAAGCAGCAAAAGATAAAGGTTATGAAGTATTGTTACTAGATTCTCCTATTGTGAGCCATTTAATGCAAAAACTGGAAACCAGTAAAGAAAATGTAAGTTTTGCACGTGTTGATGCCGATCATATTGATAATCTTATCAAAAAAGATGACACCAAAATTTCAAAACTTTCAGATGAAGAAAAAGCCACTTTAGACGAATTGTTAAAAGAAACCATTCCTTCTGAAAAATTCATGGTGCAATTAGAACCGATGGATAGCAATGCCGCACCATTTATCATTACCCAACCAGAATTTATGCGCCGTATGAAAGAGATGCAAGCCACTGGTGGCGGTATGTTTGGTATGGGTAATATGCCAGAAATGTACAATTTGGTGGTCAATACCAACTCAGCACTTGTTGGCGAAATTCTCAATACCAAAACCAAAAAGAAACAAGAGCGCTTAATTAGTCAAAGTTTAGATTTGGCCAGATTGTCGCAAGGATTATTGAAAGGTAAAGAACTCTCCGATTTTATAAAACGCAGTTACGAGATGATTAAATAAGTAATAGAAATTCTCATAAATATCAAAACCAATCAGTTATTTTACTGGTTGGTTTTTTTGTACATTTGAAATAGAACGGAGAGCGACCTATTATGGATACTTCAAACATAAAAGAAATTATAGCCCAAGAAATTGAAAAAACTGAGGCGCAAATCAAATCCTATCAAGAACTCACAAAACCCGTAGCGCCCGATGCAGCAATTGGCAGGGTGTCGCGTATAGATCATATTAACAACAAAAGTGTTATTGAATCGGCTTTACAACAAGCAGAAGAAAAACTTCGCAAATTAAACAACGCTCTATCGAATGTTGAAAGTCCGGATTTTGGAATGTGCCTAAAATGTAAACAGCAAATACCTTTGGGCCGAATTTTAATAAGACCCGAGAGTGCATATTGTGTGCAATGCGCGACTTAAACAGAAAGACATTCGGTACTTGAATTTAATCAGTAACTTCCATTTTTGATCTATCTCACTTATCATTTTGATTATCATTCCCTTTTTCGTAATTTCATCGATGTTTAATTTAAAGAAATGAATTATGGGTAAAGGAGATAAAAAAACAAGAAGAGGTAAAATTAATCGCGGTAGTTACGGCGTATTAAGACCGAGACAAAAAGCAACAACCGAAGTTGTATCAGTAAAAAAACCAAAACCTAAAGTTGAACCAAAACTAGAGGAAGTAACAAAAAAGACAACAACAAAAGCAGCGACAGCAAAAACGAAAACCGCCGCTACTATCAAGAAAAAAACCACGGCTAAAAAAACCGTGGCTGCAGACAAATAAAATTTTAATCTATTTTGATAAGAAAGCGATTCTTTAAGAAAGAGTCGCTTTTTTTATCTGGTAAAAACTAAATTATTGCCTTCGGATAAGTTAGTATCGAAAGCATAGTTTTCCAAATCGAAGGCTTTTATTCCATCTAAGTCATTAATCGAGTTGTCAATTATAAACCGTGCCATTAAACCTCTTGCATATTTGGCAAAAAAACCAATGGTCTTGTACTGGCCGTTTTTAAACTCTTTAAAATCGACTTGAATCAAATTTCCTTTTAAGGATTTGACATCTATAGCTTTGAAGTATTCGTTACTGGCAAGGTTAAGTAAAATTTCATCTTCCTCCATTTCGCTGTTTAATGCGTCAGTGATTTTTACTTTCCAAAAATCATAAAGATTCTTGTTTTTACCCACTGGAAATTTGGTACCCATTTCTAATCTGTAGGGCATTATTAAATCGAAAGGCTTTAGCAGTCCATATAACCCTGATAAAATTCTAACAGTGTTTTGGGTGTTTTCTAGTTTATTCTCTGAGATAGTATAAGCATCTAAGCCACGATAAACATCGCCATTAAAAGCGTAAATGGCTTGTCTGGCTTCATTCTCAGGAAACGGTAACTGCCAATCTTGATTGCGTTGGTAGTTCAGTTCGCTTAAATCGGTGGAAATATTCATCAATTGCCCAAGCTTTTTAACCGATTGCTTTTTTAATAACTTATTTATCCGCTCTGATTCGGTGAGAAACAAGGCTTGTGTGGTACGATGGGTTGGCAACTTGCTTTCAAAATCTAAAGATTTCGCAGGTGATAAAACTAATTTCATAATGTACTTTTTAATAAAATATAAAAATATGATTAAATGCTTCTGAAATCAACCTTTAGGCAAATCAAAATTCAATAGTGATATAGACTAGATTTATAATAATTCCTGGTGTTTTGCATAATCGCGCCATTTACTTATACATTCCTGCATATCTTCAGGAATAGCACATTCAAACAGCATAAATTTTTGTGAAACAGGATGTATAAACCCCAATGTTTTGGCATGCAGTGCTTGTCTGGGTAAAATTTTAAAACAATTATCTACATACTGTTTGTACTTGGTAAAGGTTGTTCCTTTCAAAATGGCATCACCACCATATCTTGAATCGTTAAACAAGGTATGACCAATATGTTTCATATGCACGCGGATTTGATGCGTACGCCCAGTTTCTAATTTGCAAGATAGCAAGGTAGTATAACCAAATCGTTCTAAAACTTTATAATGTGTAACTGCTGGTTTTCCTTTTATGGCTTCATCACCTTCATAAACTGTGTTTTGTAATCTATTTTTGGGATGTCTGCCAATATGACCTTCAACCGTGCCTTCGTCTTCTTCTACATGACCCCAAACCAATGCGACGTATTCACGTTCACTGGATTTATCAAAAAATTGCTTAGAAAGATGTGCCATGGTAGTTTCAGTTTTCGCAACTACCAATAAACCGCTGGTATCTTTATCAATTCGATGAACCAAACCTGGACGATTGCTACTATTATTAGGCAAATTTTCGAAGTGATAAATAAGCGCATTTATCAAAGTTCCCGAATAATTACCATGACCCGGATGCACTACCATACCTGCTGGTTTGTTGATAACCAACAAATATTCGTCTTCGTAAACGATATCTAACGGAATGTTTTCGGGCGTTAGTAAATACTCATACGGTGGGTGCTGAAATAGCACTCTAATTTTGTCGTAAGGCTTAACTTTATAATTTGATTTTACAGGTGTGTCGTTTACATAAATACTACCTTCCTTTGCAGCCGTTTGAATTTTATTACGGGTGGCGTTTTCAACAAAATTCATTAAATATTTGTCTATTCTTAGCGGATTTTGTCCTTTCTCGACCGTAAATGCGTAATGTTCATATAATTCGTCGTCGTCCTGTTCTTCTGGGGTTTGAGCTTCTTCTAACATGGTTTAATTTTCTTGAGAAAAGGTTTCAGACTCGGTTTCAATTTCTTCTTCGTCACTGCTCCCAGGTCGTTTTCCGTTACCCAATACCAAATCAATTTTGGAAGTTAATGGCAATACATCACCATCTCTAAGCTTGGTGCCTTTATAAGACATTTCTAAAACTTCATCTTTGCCAATATCATTTATGTAGATGATGTTTCCAATTTCAAACCCAACCGACTCTAATGTTGGTTTTGCCTGACGAAATGTGCGTCGAACGACATCTGGAACCTGAACCTTTCTGTATCCAGAAGGATTCAGAATTAAATAAATCTTTCGGTCTTCTTTTACAGATTCGCCAGCTAATGGATATTGTTCAATGACTGCAAATTTTGGATAATTCGGATTATAATTAGCCGAATCTTGAATTTCCATGCGCAATTTTAAATCCTTTAATTCAATATTAACGGTTGCCAAAGATTTTCCTTTAAGGTTCGGAACCTGAATAAATTCGCCGTGATTAGTCGTGACTTTAAGCCAAGAAAGTATCAAAAATGCTAAAACTATAGTGGCGACAATTGCTAAAATTATGTGTTTTAAAAAAACCTTACTGCCTAAAAATTTAATAATACTCATGAATGTAAATCTATCTGAAAGGGGAATTTATAATTAGTTGTAAATATAAACATAAGCTTTTAAAAACGTCATATTGTGCTTTTGAATTGTTCTGAATTAAAAAAACGACCCGTATTATCTTAAAATTCCATTAATAATAATACCTTAGCTTTTATGGAGTATAGTTACGTTTTTAATGACTGAATAGACGTGCTTCATATTAATAAATTCATAGTTTTCTTTTCAATATGATAAAAAATATTGCCATTATTATGGGAGGCTACTCTAGCGAATACGAAATTTCGCTTAAAAGTGGCAACGTGGTGTATGAAATGCTTAATCCAAATAAATTTAAAGCATTCCGAATTCATATATTTAAAAATAAATGGGTGTATGTTGATGATCAAAATGTCGAGCATCCTGTAAATAAGGATGATTTTAGCATTATAGAAAATCAAACAAAAATTCAGTTCCACGCTGTTTTTAATGCCATTCACGGCGCACCTGGCGAAAATGGATTTATGCAAGCCTATTTTGAATTGCTTAACATTCCGCATACCAGCTGCAACATGTATCAGGCTGCACTCACTTTTAATAAAAGAGATTGCTTGAGTGTGCTAAAACCTTATGGCATAAAAATGGCCGAAAGTTATTACCTGAATTTAGGCGATGTTGTAGACGTAAACACCATTGTAAATACCGTTGGATTGCCCTGTTTTGTGAAGGCAAATAAAGCTGGAAGTAGTTTCGGAATTACAAAAGTTTACAAGCCAGAAGAAATACAAAACGCCATTGATGTCGCTTTTAAAGAAGACGACGAAATTATTATTGAATCGTTTCTGGACGGTGTTGAAGTCTCGGTTGGTGTGATTACTTATAAAGGTAAAATTATGGTATTGCCGATAACACAAATTATTAGTGATAACGATTTTTTTGATTATAAAGCAAAATATCTCGGACAATCTAAAGAAATAACACCAGCGCAAATACCTGAACATTTAGCCGAACGCGTACGTGCTGTAGCAAAAAAAGTATATGAAGTACTTCAATTAAAAGGCTTTAGCAGAAGCGAATACATATTTAAAAACGGCGAACCTCATTTACTAGAAGTGAATACCGTACCCGGTTTAACCAAAGCAAGTATTTTACCGCAACAAGCAGCAGCAGCCGGTATTAGTCTTGAAGCTTTATTTGAAAACGCTATTGATGAATGCTTGAGACAAAAAAGTCAATAATCATAACCGTTATTAATTATTATCTTTGAAAAACATTACTTTAACCTGAAACAAATGAGACGCGCACTATTTCCTGGATCTTTCGACCCGATAACACTAGGTCATTACGACATTATTTTGCGCGGTGTGCATTTATTTGATGAAGTTGTGGTCGCCATAGGAATTAATGCTGAAAAAAAATACATGTTTTCCTTAGAAAAAAGAAAACAATTTGTAGAAGAAGCTTTTAAAAACGAACCAAAAGTAAAAGTGGTTACTTATAAAGGTCTAACCATAGATTTTTGCAAAAAAATTGATGCTCAATTTATATTACGTGGCTTGCGAAACCCGGCCGATTTTGAATTTGAAAAAGCAATTGCCCATACCAACAGAAAACTTTCCAAAATTGAAACTGTGTTTTTGTTAACAGCCGCAAGAACATCCTATATCTCATCTTCCATTGTGCGCGATGTTATAAGAAATAATGGTGATTTCACGGTTTTGGTGCCAGATAGTGTGAAGGTAGCTAAATAAATATAAGTCATCATAACACAATCACTAAATCAAGTTGTTTTTTTTAGCTTTTTGCACGGCTTCTAATTTATTATGAACTTGAAGCTTTTTATAGATATTTTCAATATGCTTTCTAACCGTAGATGGCGATACAAACAAGTTTTCTGCAATATTTACATAATTTAATCCTTTTGCCAACTGTTCCAACACATCAATTTCACGATTGGTAAGTTTTAAGTCTTCTTGATCTTTTTGATGTTCTATGGAGGCTGGATTTCTCAATAATTTTAAAGTTTTCAAAGCGATTGAAGGATTCATCGCAGCACCGCCATTCAGGGTTTCTAATATGCCATTATACAAGTCTTGTGGTTTAATTTCTTTCAATAAATAGCCATCGGCACCAGCTTTTATGGCGTTAAAAATGTTTTCGTCATTATCAAAAACCGTAAGCATCACGACCTTTATTTGCGGGTACTTTGTTTTGATGATTTCGGTGGTTTCAATGCCATTCAAAACGGGCATTTCAATATCCACAAGAATTAAATCTACATTGTGATTGTCATTTAATTGCTGCAGCAATTCAGAGCCATTCATGGCAATAAATTTTATTTCAATAGCATCAAAAAAAGATAGTTTTTCCTGAATAGCCTTTATCAAGAAACTATTGTCGTCAACAATTCCAATTTTAACTTTCATAAGCTTATAATTATACAGCAATTTAACCGAATATATTCAATGATAACATACGCTATTTGCCGTATTTAATAATGAGTTAAAGTAACTTCAATGCTTGTACCTTTATTTGGCTCCGATTTTAAACTAAAACTGGCATTGATGTCTTGGGCGCGCTTTTTCATATTTTGAAGTCCATTTCCAGAGGTAGTTGAAAGGGTATCGAAGCCAATTCCATTATCGTGAATGGTAATTTTTACCAGAGATTCACTAGTCTCTAAGTGCACTTTAATTTCGTTGGCTTTAGAATATTTTAAGGCATTATTTACCGCTTCTTGCATTATTCTATAGAGGTTCATTCCTGTTACCGATGAAAACAAAACTGTATCATCCATTTGATGCGTAAAATCAAAACTGATGTGGTTATTACTCACATTGGCCTTATCAATAAAATTTGAGATACGCGATTCAAAATCTTCCACAGAAATAGTATCCTTATTCATAGCCCAAATGGTATCGCGTAGTTCGTATATAGTAGCGGTTGTAAATTCGCTAATAGTTTCCAATTTGTAATTCAATTTTTCGGGTAACTCAAATCCGTATTTCAAATTGTCAATAGACGAAATGATAAAGGTTAACTGCGCACCAATATTGTCGTGTAAATCTCTTGATATGCGAAGGCGTTGTTCCTGTAAACGGTTTTGGGTTTCAATTTTTAATAGCGCATCTTTTAATTCATTTTCCTTCCGAAGTTGATGATTTTTGAGCTTTTGTTGGTTATATAATAAGTAGCCAAGCAAGCCAACTACCACGGCAAATGAAATAAGACCATAGATATAGTAATTCTTTTTGTTGAGCGCTAACTCTTTTTCTGCCAAATTAGCCCTTTGGCTTAAAATCTCCTTCTCCTTTTTTTCAGTTTCATACTGTATTTCGAGTTCGGCAACCTTGCTGGTAGTTTCAAGATTTAATATACTATCATTAACGTTAATATAGGCACGCAAATAGTTTAATGCTTCTTTAGGATTATCCTTTAATTCATAATAAGACACATAACTATCCAAAGCCTGCTTAATATCAAAAATTGTTTTGGTTTTTTTCGCGTAATAATAAGCACTGTCTATATAGGTTTTGGCTGTATTCGGCTGCTTAGACTCAAGTAAAATTTGTGCAATATTATTATAACTGGCACCCAATCCAGACAAATTACCTAACGATTTTTCTATAGCCACAGATCTATTGAAATAATACAAGGCCGAATCTATTTCGGTTAAATAATAAAAAACAGCACCAACATTATTAGCCGACTCAGCAATCCCTTTTTGATCCTCTAAAGCTTCCTCTATTTTTAATGAATATTTAAAATACTCTAGTGATATATCTAATTCGCCTTCATTGGCAAACAATATTGCCAAATTGTTGTAAACTTCCGAAAGACCCTTTTGGTTATTTAATTCCTCAAAAATTACCTTCGCTTTATTGTGATACTCCTTTGCTTTTTCAACGAAACCTAAATAACTATAAACCATGCCAATATTATTACTTACGGTGGCTTGTTCACGTTTTGAACTGGTTTTTTCATAAATGCCTAAAGCAAGGAGATAATTTTGAAGTGAGGATTCATAATCACCTAAACTACGCATGGCTACACCAATATTATTGTAAGCCGATGCGGTTGTGAGAGAATCTGTTACTATATCCAATGCCTCTTGAGACAAGGATTTTGCCTTTTCAAATTGTCCTAAATCCCTTTGTACTATGCCTAAATTGTTCTTGGATTTTCCAATACCTTGTATATCCTGCTTGCTTCTTGCATAATCTAATGCCTGCTCGAGAAGTTTTAAGGCCGAATTCGGGTCTTGCTTATAAATTGACATGGCTTCATTATTAAGACTGTCAACCATTTCTTGTGACCAACTGAAACTGTAACTCAAAAAAAGAAATAAAATAAAAAACTGTTTCAACATGAGACTTGCAATAGTTTATGAAGGCTTTTTGAAATTTAAAATAATACGCGTTCCCTTGTCTAAAATAATAAAAAATGACTTGTGTATATTTTTGTAGTAAACTTTTTTAAGTTATGAAAACCATTCACTGTTGTTAAAAGAATACTTTCAAAACTCAAAAAAAAGTTTAAGGATTTAAACTTCTTTTTTCAAAATAGAATAAAAAAAGCATCAGAAAATAAGTGTTTTTGACACACTCAGCTTAACTGACGCTTCTTTATAAAATTGATTAATAGCATTACGAATATAGAACTTAATGGACTTGTCAGATTTTTTTTTCGATAAGTGGCAATTAAAAAAGTTAAAGGGTGAACTCGAAATTTTACAACTAAAATGTTGAACATTTCGTCGAACTTGTTTATTTCAAACTATAAGCATATATGGTGCTTCCGTTTGCTTTGTAAAATAATGTACCACCAAATTCATCAACCTCATATTCAGGTTTTTTATCTTTAAGTACGATTTCCTTTTCTACTTTTCCAGTATCTTTATTCACCTTTACTAAACCAATACCATCATCTAATTTTGTTAAAATAAATTGTGAGTTTTCAGTAGCTGATGTAGCCTTGAATCGGGTTGATAAATAATCGAAGGATGCACTGGCAATATTCGAAAACATATCAGCAGCTCGTTTGGCATCTTTTCCATAGTCATTATAGCTACTTAAATCGTTAACGCCTCCATATCCAGTGCGATTTGCTCCTGCGGCAGCACTCATTGAAACCATCATAGCCGTAGTCGCTACCGCAGTTAAACCACCCATTATTTTACCAAAAGTACTTCTGCCTGGAGATTTGTAGTATTCATGATATACTTGACTACCATCAAATCCAATAACACTCATATTTTGATCTGAAGACAAGAAAATTCCTTGTTTTCTGATTTGCATTGTACTCGGTGATTCCTTTTCATCAAACTCGCATTTTGCAAAATCGCTCACATTACCAGAATTTTCGTCAATAGCCATAATCTTTCCATCAGCAGCAATTAAATAACGGTTATTAGTTGCATCAAAAGTAGAAGCTACCGAGGATGCACTTTTATATTTTAATGGTTTATTCCAAACTGCGTCGCCTGTTTTAAGATTCACAATATTGGCGTCCTCACTTGTAATATAAATAAGCCCCTGTGGAGACTCGGCCATCACCAAAATATTTTCTCCCGTTTTTAAGGGTTTTTTAAATAAGGTTTGGCCATCAAATGAAATTTTATTGATTCCACCTTCATAAATACCAAACAGGATACCATCGTCCATTACGTAAAAATGCTGCACATAACCTTTTGTTTTTGGGGCTTTATCCCATAAATCTTCACCGGTAGCCGCACTAAACATGGTGATTTTAGATTCAGATCGGGCCGATAACGCACTATTTCCACCAGTAACGTCACTTACAACCGCTAAACCTTGTGGTAAAATTTGAAAATTAGATACATTGCCTTGCACTTTTCTATCGTCTTTCCAAAGTTCGGCACCGTCACTGCCAATTTTATGGATACGGGTATTTTTTCCATTGGCAGTCGTTTCAAAACCATAAATCTCCTTCTCTGTCTCATCGGCAACTAGCCAATTGATACCTTTAATTTTTGTTTGCCATAAATCGTCACCGGTATGCGTTTTTGCAATTAACCCTTGTGCAGTGGGAATAATTAAAAATTCATTCAATAATAATGGTACACCCGTTACACTAAAATCTTTTACAGCACCTACTCTTCCAGGCTTATCTAAAAAGAAACTATAATCTAATTTAGAAGTACTTAAATCATAGACAGCCAATTTCGGAGTCATTTTTTCAAACTTATCACCTTCTTTTTGAATACCACTAACAATTAATTTGTTTTGTGGAAGTATCACATTACAAGTGTGAATTTGATTCCAATTATCGTTATCAGAATTGAAAATAACTTTGCCTAAAACATAGTCTATAACAGCACGTTTGGTTTTTGTTAAGCCTGCCAACCTTGAACCTGCTCCCTGAGAAACAACTATGTAAGGTGAATTTGGTATAAATTCTGTTTCTTCTGGTTTTAACTTACCAAAATCATTAAAGGTAAATATTGCTGCGCTTTTTTTTGGGTCGATACCCGCTAAACCATCATTAGTGGCCACCACCAAAATACCTGCTTGTGTTAAGGTCATTTCATTGATACTTGCACCTAAATCATAGGTCATATCTGGTGCTTCCGCTTTTTGCGCCATCAAACTACTACTAGCGATACATAATATCAAACAAATAGTTGAACTAATAATTTTATATGTTCTCATAACAATTCTAATTAATGGTTAATGACACATTAAATGCACCCTCAGTAATTGTCTTAACACTATCGTCTTGTGGATTTTTTGCAGTGTATTCAAAGTTACCAGTTATGCTACCTGTGCCTTCTTCAGTAATGGTAATTGATCCCACAACGGCAGAATCATAAGGAGCTTGCCAGGTTTGCGTGTCCTGAGGATTGTTGATATTAACTTCAACATACGAACCTACAACCGCAACACTATTTGGTCCGCCGATATCATAACTACCTTCACCTGCGTAACCATTGATAACAAGTGCAATAGTCTTGCCGCTGGCATCATTACCTTGAACCGTTAGGGTTGAAGTACTGCTTGCATTGACCTTATTAGCCACCGAGGTGATTTCTAAGGAACTAAAATTAGCACCATCTATTTTCGCAGTAACAATACCCGAGGTCGGTGCGCCATTTCCGCCACCGTCATCATCGCTTGAACAAGAAGTGAATGAAAGTGCCGAAATAGCAATGATAATAAACATAAATTGATGAATCTGTTTCATAATAAATAATTTGTGGTTAATAATGAAACAAAAATGCAACCTAGAAGGCGGCTAAACAATACGACAAATGCCGTATTTTAAAATGAAATGTGACTAACTATTTGTTTTAGTTGAAGTTGTTCCTCTTCTAAATGAGTTTTAAACTTACCATAAGCATCGGAATTAGGTTGAAAAGCCTTGTGTTGAAGTCCTTTTTGAACAGTTTCAACTCGTGCCATTAGGGTTTCAACATCTTTTGAAATCCAAGCTTCCCAAAATCTTTTCCAGATGTAATCAACGGCCAAATCGTTTGGATGAATCATATCCCGACTGTAAAATCTGTAATCGCGTAATTCGTCCATCATGATTTCATATGATGGAAAATAATGACAATTGGATGACCTTGAAATCACAGCGTGCAAAGCTGTGAATAAATGCGACTTGCTCAAAGTATTTTCCACAAACCCATCTTTGATATGTCGCACTGGAGAAATGGTGAAAATGATAGTGGCCTTCCGATTTATATTCTGAATCTGAGCGATGATATGTTGAAGTGACGTCTCAATATCCAAAACGGATAATAATTTTTTTTGAAATTCCTTTTGAGCCACCTTATGACAGTTGGCAACATACCTACCTGATGCCAATGCTTCGTAAACCCAAGCTGTTCCCAGCGTGATAATGATATGCGAAGCTTTATGTAGCTGTGCAAAAGTAGCTTCCAATTGTGTATTGAGTGTTTGAATTAACGCATCCGGTGATGCATTACTCAACTTTGAATGCGTGTCAAAAGAATGCCATAAATCCTGATGAAAAAAAATATCACTTGAAGTATACTCCTTTTTGTCTAAGGCATTTACAACCAACCGCTCAATGACTAAAGGATGAAATAGAATACCAAAGGGGTTTTGAAAATTTTTAAATTTGAAATACTCAAACTTAGATCCCATATTTTCAGCAAAACAAGAACCTAATAAAACTACATCAGACTGATAGTCTATAGGTTTATTGCCTGCTTGAATTGGTATTTTGGTGCTGAGTTGCATAGGGTTTGCGAATTTTAAAGTATTTTTTGGTAAAATTAAACAATCTTTTATGAAACAAAAGTCTAGTTTTAAAGGATGCGTAAATTCTAAAAGAAAATTCTGTTTTTCTTAAAAGAATCTTAAATTTTGTGCCATTAGGTATTGGATCATTTATTTTTTATTTCTAACTTTTTGCCTTTAAATCCATTAATCTAAAATAATATGCAAGCACCAAGCACCAAGCGACTTTAAAACATTTGACAGACTAAAAATTCCACTCAAACCGCTATTAAGGTTTAATATCACTAACTTACTTACTAAAATCATCGTGGTGTTAATTTTATTAAACTATTCTTGTCAAAAGGACGAGATTTTCACACAAAATGAACCCAATGGTCAGAAAAAAATTAGTAGAATTAATTTTGAAGAATTCAAAAAAATCAATACAAACAAGGATTTAATAAACGCCATAGAAAGTCATGCTGATTTTAATTTTGAAAAATCTGAGAGTGATTTATTTAATCGAAATGAAGGAGAAAACCAATTTATAATTCTAACCGATGATATTGTAATGATAACGGACAGTATATATAATCATTACACTTTTAAAGTTTTAACGGAATCTGAAGGTTATGATTTCTACAATTTAACTTTAAAAACCGATTTAGAACACAATACCGTTGACAATAAATTTTTAAAATACACGCCTACCGAAGCATGGTTTCATAACCCTGAACAACCTTACGATGGTTTTGTTGAGTTAATTGATAGTAACATTCTAAATCTTGAACAGTTATCATCAGGTCGTTCCTCTGGAATTTGTGTGGTAAGCCTCGAAATTGTTTGGACTTGTAATTTTGGTAAAAATCACGCACCTGGCGAGGGTACATCATGTACGGAATGGGATTGGGATTTAGATATTACTTACGGTTCTTGCCCAGAAACTATAGATGCCGGTGGTTCAGTTGGTGGAGGCACAGGTAGTGACGGCGGAGGCGACACAGGCGGAAACACAGGGAATCCCGGTGGTGATGGCAACTCAACAGGTAGCACAAAACCTACGAAACCATGCGATAGTCAATCTACCGGTTTAACAGATCTAGACGGATGTAATCCAGCGACTGGAGATGATGACGACTGTTCCGTTTCAGATTTGGATTTCAATTCATATTATAGTCAATTTTCTCCTTTTCAGGTCGATTTAATTGATGTAAGACCAAGTTGTGAAGGAATTTCCACAAGTGATATTGACAACGATAAATTTATGTGTTTATATAATAAGCTAATCCAAAGCAACAAATTCAAAACATTATTTCTTAACACATTTGAAGAAAGCCAAAATTTAAATGTAAAATTTAAGTTGTCCGATACATTAAGCGTAAATGGTATGGCAAAAGCAGCACAAGGCTCGACTATAAATTCACAAACTGGTGATTTGCTATTGAATGTAGAAATCTATATCAATTCAAACTACCTAGAAAGTGCTTCCTCAATAGCAGTAGCTAGAACAATATTACATGAAAGTATTCATGCCTATTTAATATTAAAACATCTTAATTGTAATTTAGGTACGCCTTTTGAAGAATTGATTGATGATATTAACAACAAATCCTTAGAAGAATTATTAAACTATTATTATGAGACAGCATGTCCTTTAGAAGAGCAACATGAGTTTATGTTCGATAAAATGATACCAGCTATGTCAGAAATTTTAGCAGATATTAGAGATTCGTTAATACCGTTGACACATAGACAATTGGCGGAATCAGATACTTCTTTTAAAGATGAGAATAACCCTTATGGACCAACAGTTCCATGGGATTGGAATAATTTTTACAAATATTTAAGCATGGCTGGTTTACAAAATACTGATACCTTTCAATGGAATATACCGCCAGGCAGTCACCTTGAAGAAAATTTTCAGAAATATGCAATAACCTATGGTCGAGATAGTTTTAGAAAAGAGTGTAATGAATAAAGCATTTACAATACAATATTATTTAACAATACTTTTATTGCTAGCTACACAGCAAAATGTATTAAGTCAATCTAATACAGTTATAATTTTGTTTGACGAAAATGATACAATGCAAGTTAAAAGGTCATCTCAAAGCCCTGTTAAAGAAAATCTAGAAAATGATGTTTTATATCAATTTCATCTTAAAAAGTTTAGTGAACATTCTACCCAACACATTTTAAGATTTAGATATAGTAAATATGCTGATTTTGATGACAAATTTGCCAATAAGCAAGTTTTGTACTTAAAAGTATCAAAATCGTTTTTACGAAAAAATAAAGACATCATTATCACAAAGCGCCAATTAGATGAAATGGGATATGAACAAGCTATAGAATCATTTAAAAATGCCAGTAAAATTTTACTTATTGATAAATCAGATTTTACTAAAAAACATTTAATTATTAAAGAGCTGTTGTTTTCATATCCAAATATAGAATAAGCTTTAAAGTCTCTAATCAAATAAAGCCAATGTTTAAAAATTCAGAACATTGGCTATTTATAAATCATGAAAAACACAATCATAATAGTCTTTATTACAACTTTGTTCACCTGTAAGGCTCAACAATCAACTGTAAGCTTACACAATTCAGCCGAGGCATTCGGTATAAATGGATACTATTATAAAGATTTTAATAATTATTTAAATGTGTTTGAGGACACTTGGGTCTATACCAACGGTAACACCTCATTAACAACTACACTTCAAAAAAAGGCAATGGTTCACGTAACTACCTCAGATTTAAGTTCAGATTATTATACTGATGTCGTTATTGGAGAATATAAATTCATTGAAAATGGTATCGAAAAAATTAATACGTTACAGAATCTCCTCAATAATTATTCAGACCCATACGATTACAATATGGTTATGACCAGTGTTTCTATATCAAGCGATATTAACACTTGTATAAATTGCCAACCAAGGGATATTTATTTAAGAGGTAGTTATAGTGAGCCCAACTGCGACCGTTGGATGAGTCCGGTTTTAAGCATGAGATATTTTGTTGAAAATGGGGTTGAGAAAATACTGTTATACTTTAATTCAGGTGAAAGATTTATGACTGACATGTATGGTAATCCACCTCCATGTAATGAATATGCCTTGCCGTTTGGTGAATATATTTTAATCAAACAAGATTAACCAATATTAATTTTTACAACTTACAGAGCCATTGTTGTAAAGTCAGCAATGGCTCTTTTTATATGTAAATATAAACGTATTTGTTTGACACGGATTACAAGCTTGTCTGCCGAAAGGCAGGAATTTTATTTTCAACCTTATAGAATTTACTCACTTATCCGTGATTATCCGTGACACGAGCGAAGCGAACTGGCTAAGCAAATCTGTGTCTCAAAAAAAGTATGTAATTTAAAACTCTGGGGCAACTACGTGAAAGCGCTGTGCAACCCTGCCTGCCTGCCGGCAAGTCTGCGATACAACTAAATCAGCCCACTAAATGTTAAACATAACTTTCCGCCGCCTTCAAAGCCTCAGCAATCCCTTCTGGATTCTTACCTCCAGCCGTGGCAAAAAATGGCTGTCCACCGCCACCGCCTTGAATAAATTTTCCTAATTCCCGAACAATGCTTCCAGCATTCAGACCTTTATCAGCTACCAATTCCTTTGAAATATAACAAGATAACACCGCCTTACCATCCTGCGCCGAAGCCAATACTAAAAACAAATTATCTACATTCGACCCCAAATCAAAACTCAGGTCTTTAATCGCAGTCGCATCTAAATCAACAGCTTTCGCTAAAAATTGAACCCCGTTTTTTAACTTAAGCTCTTCTTTTATTCCTACCTGTAACTGCTTGGTCTTTTCTTTTAACAACTGCTCTAATTGTTTTTTTAGGGCATTGTTTTCATCTTGTAAGTTTTCAACGGCCTGAATCGGGTCTTGTGCATTATTCAATAAACTTTTTACCTCGTGTAATTGATCATGAGCTTCAAAATAATATTGCTTTACTGCCTGATTGGTAATGGCCTCAATACGTCTGATTCCCGAAGCCACAGCGCCTTCGGATACAATTTTAAAATGCCATAAATCGGAAGTGTTTTGTACGTGTGTTCCACCACATAATTCAATAGATTTACCAAACCTTATGGTACGTACCGTATCGCCGTACTTTTCACCGAATAAAGCCATTGCACCTTCGCTTACAGCCTGTTCCATTGGAATATTTCTTTGTTCTTGCAATGGGATTTTCGCTTCTATTCTATCATTCACAAAATTTTCAACGGCAACCAATTCTTCTTTACTCAATTTCGAAAAATGCGAAAAATCAAAACGAAGTTGTTTGGCACTAACCGCACTTCCTTTTTGCTCAACATGAGTGCCTAAAATATCTCTTAAAGCCTGATGCAACAAATGGGTTGCACTGTGATTACAAGTAACGGGTGCTCTAAAAGTTTCATCAACTTTTGCAGTAAAATTTCCTTGTAAATGCTTTGGTAGTTCCTTGGCAAAATGAATAATCACATTGTTTTCTTTCTTCGTATCTAATATATAAGTGACATCGCCATTCATTGCTTCTATGTAGCCCTTGTCGCCTACTTGTCCGCCGCCTTCTGGATAAAAAGGCGTGAGATTAAATACCAACTGATACAGTTCTCCGTCTTTTTTTGACACAACCTTCCGGTAACGTGTAATGGATACTGTCGCAGATAAACTATCATAGCCTACGAATTCTTCATGTGCGTCGTCCTTCAAAATAGTCCAGTCGTCTGTGGTCATCTCACCTGCAGCCCTTGAACGGTTTTTCTGTTTTTGCATTTCAACCTCAAATCCTGCTTCGTCTATTTGCTTGCCGTTTTCTTTTAAAATAAGCGCAGTTAAATCTTTAGGAAATCCAAAAGTATCGTACAATTCAAAAACGCGTTCGCCAGCTATTACTGTTCCTTTTTCTTCTTCTATCATACGGTTCAGCAATACCAAACCTTGATCTAAGGTTTTTAAAAAGGAATGCTCTTCTTCTTTTATGACATTTGTAATAAGCGCTTGCTGCGATTTAAGCTCTAGGAATGCTTCGCCCATGGTTTCAGTTAAAACCCTAACCAACTTATAGATAAACGGTTCTTTCTGATTTAAAAAGGTAAAAGCATACCTTATAGCGCGTCGCAAAATACGTCTTATCACATAGCCTGCTCCTGTATTGCTCGGTAATTGTCCGTCGGCAATAGAAAAGGCCACCGCACGAATATGATCAACAATCACCCGAATAGCCACATCGGTATCTGTTTGGCTACCGTATTTTATATCTGAAATGGTTTCAATTTCCTTAATAATTGGCGTAAATACATCGGTATCATAATTCGAGGTAACTCCTTGTAATACCATGCACAACCGCTCAAATCCCATACCAGTATCAATATGCTTGGCTGGCAAGGGTTCTAAACTACCGTTGGCCTTGCGATTGTACTGCATAAATACCAAATTCCATATTTCAACTACCTGCGGATGGTCGTGATTCACCAAGCTTTTACCATCAACCTGCGCCTTTTCGTTCGCACTTCTAATATCCACGTGAATTTCACTACAAGGCCCACAGGGCCCTTGATCACCCATTTCCCAGAAATTATCCTTCTTGTTGCCCATCAATATCCGGTCTTCTGGAACAAAGGATTTCCATAAATCATAAGCCTCACTATCCATGGGTAATCCATCGTCATCACTGCCTTCAAACACGGTCACATAAAGAATATCCTTGTCTATCTTATAAACTTCGGTCAATAATTCCCAAGCCCATGCAATTGCCTCCTTCTTAAAATAACCACTATCCGGATTGGTAGGATCACCAAAACTCCAATTGCCTAGCATTTCAAAAAGTGTATGGTGGTAGGTATCGTAACCAACTTCTTCTAAATCATTATGCTTACCGGAAACACGTAAACATTTTTGGCTGTCAGCTATGCGGTTACTTTTAGGTTTGGCGTTTCCTAGAAAATATTCTTTAAACGGTGCCATTCCAGAATTTACAAACATTAAAGTAGGATCATCCTTCACAACCATAGGCGCCGATGGCACAATAGTGTGAGATTTCTGCTCAAAAAATTCTAAAAATTTACGTCGTACTTCTTGAGATTTCATAGGCTGATGATACTGCTAACAGTTGTTAAATTACATTTAATGCGAAACAATCTTTATATTTGTTCGTTAACTTTGTTTAAGCGCGATAAATTGGCGCTTTCAACAGTGCAAAAATAGTATAATTTAGTAAATGAGTAAGGTAAAATACTACTACGACCACGAAACACTAAGTTACCGTAAAATTCAGCGAAAAAAGCGCACAACCGTTAAATATGTTGCGCTATTTATGCTGGCTTCGGCGCTTTTCGCATTTTTAATGATTTTTATTGCCAGCCAGTTTATTGAATCGCCTCGTGAACGCGAAATATCTAGAGAATTATCTAACATGCGACTGCAGTACAAACTTCTTAACAAACGATTGGATGAAGCCTACGCTGCACTTGAAAATGTTGAAGAAAGAGACAATTCAATCTACCGATTGTATTTTGAAGCCAACCCGATTCCCTTAGAGCAACGACGTGCTGGTTTTGGTGGTATCAACCGTTATAAAAAATATGAAGGTTACGACAACTCAAAACTTATCGTTGAAAGTAATAAACGCCTCGATGTTCTAGAAAAAGCCATTGTGGTACAATCTAAATCCTTAGATGAAGTAGCTGTTTTAGCTGAAAATAAAGAGAAATTTCTTGCCGCAATTCCTGCGATTCAACCGGTAAGTAATGAAGATTTAACCAGAATGGCTTCTGGCTATGGTTTTAGAACGGATCCATTCACCAAAGCTAGAAAATTTCATTACGGTATGGACTTTACAGCGCCACGCGGAACGCCAATTTATGCGACAGGCGATGGCATTATCGAACGTGCCGATAATAGCGCCACGGGTTACGGAAAACATATTAGAATTGACCACGGCTACGGATACGTATCGCTTTATGCGCATTTGTATAATTATAATGTGAGAGTGAACCAACGCGTAAAACGTGGCGATTTAATTGGCTACGTCGGAAGTACGGGTCGCTCAGAAGCACCGCATTTGCACTACGAAATTTTTAAAGACGGCGAACGCATTAATCCTATAAACTTCTATTACGGCAACCTATCACCAGAAGAATTTGATGAGCTGTTAAAACGCGCGTCGCTTGAAAACCAATCTCTCGACTAATCATGTATATTGAACTAGCAGAAAAACGATATTACAGCATTGGCGAAGTAGCCACAGCTTTTAATGTTAATGCGTCGCTATTGCGCTTTTGGGAAAAGGAATTCGACGTTTTAAAACCAAAGAAAAACGCCAAAGGCAACCGAAAATTCACACCGGAAGACATCCAAAACCTAAGGTTAATTTACCATTTGGTAAAAGAACGTGGCTTCACCCTTGAAGGCGCAAAAATTCACCTCAAAGAAGAACGTAAAGAAAGTTTATCTAATTTTCAAATTATTAGTAAATTAGAAGGTATCAAACAACAACTCATCAATATAAAAAATCAACTCTAAAACTTATCATCATGAAAAAATGGTTAATCCCTGTAATTATTATTGCCGTAATTGGGATAGGGCTCTATTCTTGGGCAAAAGGATTTAATAATACTGCTGTTGAACTAAAAGAAACTGCCACTAAAACATGGGGTGATGTAGAAAGTAGTTACCAACGTCGTAACGATCTTATAGGCAATTTAGTAAAGACAGTGCAAGGTGCCGCCGATTTCGAAAAAAGTACCTTAGAAGCGGTGATCAAAGCCCGTGCTGAAGCGACGAAAACAACCATCGATCCTACCAACATTACCCCTGAAGATTTAGCTGCATTCAATCAAGCCCAAAGTGGTTTGAGCAGCGCTTTATCGAGACTACTGGTAACGGTTGAACGTTATCCTGATTTAAAAGCGAATCAGAATTTCCTTGAATTACAGAGCCAGTTAGAAGGCACAGAGAATAGAATCAACGTAGCACGTGATAGATTCAACGGAGCCGTGGAGCCTTACAACAAACACATTAAAACCTTTCCTAATACCATATTAGCAGGATTGTTCGGTTTTGAAGATCTCAATTATTACAAAGCAGAAGCTGGCTCTGAAATAGCGCCCGATGTGGAGTTTGATTTTAATTAAAATCTAAAGTGTTTGTAAACTAACGTGCTATAATCATAAAATCATTGTCAAATGTCGAATATCGAAGATTTTTTATCAATCACAGACGAATCACAAATCATTGATGCCATTAGAAAAGCCGAAGCTTTAACCTCTGGTGAAATTCGGGTGCATATAGAAAGTCAATGCGAAAACGACCCATTCGATCATGCCATGGAAGTCTTTCATGAGCTAAAAATGGACAATACAAAACTTCAAAACGGCGTTTTGATTTATGTGGCGGTCGACTTAAAACAATTTGTAATTTACGGCGACAAAGGCATCAACGATGCGGTTCAAGTTGGATTTTGGGATAGTACACGTGATGCCATGCTTGTACACTTCAAAAAAGGAGATTTCAAACAAGGTCTTATAAAAGGCATAGAAGAAGCAGGTACCGTGCTTGCTGAATATTTTCCTTGGAAACCTGGCAACCAAAACGAACTGCCTAACGCGATTTCAAAAGGATAAAAATAAGCGCAAATGAAACCTATAGGTCATGCGAAACCTCAATTGTTTTCAAGTCTAACTAAGCTTCTAATAATTGGAGTCTTATGGCTTGGTAGCAGCCAGATGTTGTTGGCGCAATACACTATTCCTGATAAACCCAAAGAACAAACAAGCGTTTATGATTATGCCAACTTATTAGACGCTAACGAAAAAACCAATTTAGAACAAAAGCTAATTCGTTATTCCGATACTACCTCAACGCAAATAGTAATTGTCGTAATAGAGAGCACCAAAGGTGAATACATCAACTATCTCGGTGCGCAATGGGGCGAAAAATGGGGTATTGGTCAAGCTAAGGAAGACAACGGAGTTTTGATTTTATTGGCATTAAACGATCGCAAAATTGGAATTAATTCAGGTAAAGGTGTAGAATATCTCCTCACCGATGCCATGAGCCGACGCATTATCGAACGCGATATCATTCCTTTCTTTAAACAAAACGACTATTACGGAGGACTTAACCGTGGTACCGACGCAATTTTTGAAGTCCTTACTGGCGCCTACCAAGGCACAAGGCAAAGCGACGAGGCGCCATTCCCTTATGGTTTTTTCATGGTCATGTTTATCGTATTTATCATTTTTATCATTGCAATTTCAAAGACAAAAAACAACCATGGCGGCTCAGGCGGTCATCGACGTCAAGCAGGTAGTTTGTTAGATGCCATTATTTTGAGCAACATGGGACGAAGCAGTTACGGAAGACGTTCAGGTGGTTTTGGCGGAGGTTTTGGTGGCGGAAGCTCTGGTGGCTTTGGCGGTGGCTTCGGTGGTGGTAGTTTTGGTGGTGGTGGCGCTTCTGGCGGTTGGTAAAAATTTGCTTAGTTTACATAGTAGAATACCTCACATAAGACCTCACAGGTTTTGAAAACCTGTGAGGTCTAGTTTTCTAAAAACTTACTAATTAAATTTAACTGCTTTATAGTTTTCCAGCAGAAATTCTTACAAAGAATTTCCATAGCAATTATCAATCAATAAACATAAAGTTACCATCATTAGTATTTCCTTTCTTACCCAAGGTATTAAACTTCCAACTAAAATTCAGCATAAAATACTGCCTTAAAACCGTGCTCTGGGTGTCTTGTATAAAATCACCAGAAGCGATACGTCTGGCATTGGTGTTTTGATTTAATAGGTCGTAAATTTTTAAAGTGAGAATCGCTTTGTCTTTTAAAAACGTATAAGCCAAAGTGCTATTCCAAAACCAAGCACTGCGCTGAAATCCCTCTGCGACATTCGGATTGTAATTAAAGGCAATATCATTCCGCCACTCAAACTTCTTTGGAAAAAAAGTTGCCGTTCCTAGTCGTAATGAATGACTCACAAAGGTTTGATTTTCGATATTCTCAAGGTCAAATCTATTATCCGTAAAAGTCAATCTATAATTAGGTCTAAACTCAAATAATTGCTTCCAATTGAAGGTGAAACCCAAATTCGGACTTAGATTAAAATTGGTTGAATTATACTTAACGTCATTATTAAAATTCACTGCATTTGCAAAACTACTATAAACCCCAATATTAAATTTTAAGGTTTTCAAAGAATCTATTTTTATGCTGCGACTCGTACTTATATCACCATATAGGTCATAATTGCCATCCACGTTTTCGTAAGTTGTGTTTCTAACAAAATTCTCGTCGATGGTGGTTTTGGCTATGGCTCTGTCGGTATCTACATTTAAACTAAAATAGCTATAAAATCCTGTGCCTTTTTCCCAATCAAAATTATTCAAACTGATATATAAATCGTGCGAATTGGTTGGCTTTAAATCTGGGTTTCCAGTGATGATATTGAGTGGATTATTGACGTTTTGAAATGGCTGAAGTTGATTGACACTCGGCGGCCGATTCGCCAAATTGTACCATAAATAAATACTGCCCTTTTCGGAAAAGTTATAATTCATATTCGCCTGAAGTTCAACAGCATTGAAATTGCGATTCAAACTTAATTCGGGACGAAGCTGATCGCTGTTTTCCAAATTACGCAACACATAACCAACATCAACAGAAGTTGAAAATTTTTCTTTGCGATAGCTCAACTTGACACTCGGCTTATTAACCCTATTAGTATTGGTGAAATCAGAGCTCAAGTCAGTATTAAACTGAGAAAATGTTTCACTATTCTCATCAAAATCAAAGGTGCTGTTTTGATTTACCTCATTGTTATAACCATAACTATATTTCATATCCAAAGACAGAATTTTGCCAATTAACGGAAGCCGGTAGGTAACATTCACACCCAAATTATTGACCTTATCATCGCGTTGCGTAAATTGATTCCTTATAACATCGTCTTGGTTCTCATCCTCAAAACGAGCTTCAGATTGCAGGAAATTTTCTGCTTTGCCTGTATTAAATTCTGTATCAAATCCAAATTTTAAAAAACTGCCATTGCTGCCAAAACGCTTGGTGAGGTCCATTCGATTTCTAAAATTTCGACGTTCGTTTTCAGCAAAAGTAATGGCTTCCGAACTGTTGGTCAATTCGTTATTAGCATTAAAAGTTTCTTGAGTATTACTGCTACTTGATTGAGAATTCCCATAAGAAAAGGCAGGTCTAATATTAAGCAATAAGGTAGAATCTAACTTCACGTCTATCCGCGTGTTGAACGCATGATTTTGGTTATCAGTCAAGTTACTTCCGGTGGAGTTGGTGAAAAATCTATTGTCAGCCAAAATGGTTTCTCTATTGGTGATACTTTCGTTTTCTGAATCACTTCTACTGTAGAAATAATCAGAGGTGATGTCAACTCCCTTAGTTAAAACATCAGCATAATTAGCACCAATATTAGAAGAAGTCACAATGCCTTCGCCACCGCCAAAACTTCTGCCATCAATATTAAAGGAACCATTGGAGCTCACCGACATAAAACTGGCATTGCCAAACATTTTCTGAATTTCACCAAAACTGAATCCCGGCGAATTGATATTGTTGCCACCAGCCAAAACACTAATGCGACGGTCGTTATTAAAATTGTTGTAGATACCAGCAAACTCATAACGGTCGTCGGTACCAATACCTGCCGCCAACCTACCAAATTGACCTTTGTTGTTTTCTTCTTTTATGGTAAGATTAATGGTTTTACTTTTTTGATCGCCTTCCTCACCAGCAAAAGCTTCAGCATCGGTTTTGGTATCAACTACCTGAACTTTCTCAATAATTTCTTTGGTTAAATTTCGTGTAGCAATGGTCGCATCATCTCCGAAAAACGGTTTGCCATTCACCAATATTTCTGAAACAGGCTTACCGTTTACCGTAATGTTGCCTTCTTCATCTACTTCAACACCAGGTAGTTCTTTCAATAAATCTTCTACTGTGGCGTCTTGTTTGGTTTTAAACGAACTCACATTGAATTCTAAAGTGTCCTTTTTTATGGTAATAGGCGCACGCGATTTCACCAAAACAGCATCCAATAAATTGGCTGGCTTCATGGTAATGTTTTTTAAATCGGTAATGACGTCCTTGAAATTGATAATGGACGTGTAAGGTTCATACCCCAAATAGGAAACTGTTAAATTGCAACGTTCATAAAAGGTCTTGCCTTCTAGGTTGAAAGCGCCATTTTTATCAGAAATAGTGTAACTGATAAGCGTACTATCTTTTATAGTTTCTAGGTAAATAGTAGCAGATTCGAGAGGTAACTTTTCATCTTCTGAAATAATAATTCCAGATATTTTATAAGATGAATTTTGAGCGGAAATTAGTGAAACGAAACAACATAAAATAAGCGTAACAACAAATTTACTGTTCATTAATTGATTGATTGACGATTAATTATGTACAAGAAACGAAAGCTTTTGTAATTTCGTATGAATTTTCTTTAAAAACATCAAAATTTTATCAAGTAATCAATTTCAAAGCGGAAAAATTATGTGATCACACATAGAACAAGCATAGAACAAAAAACCACTTACCTCATAAATCAATCTTTGACACAACGAACAGAAAAACCTGAAGCTTTTGATATTGAGAAACCAATAACAACTATGTTTTCATCTGATAATCTAAACAATAGAGCGTTTTCTTCTTCAAACTCTTGTGAAGTCCACCAATAACCTTCTAAGCCTACTGAAGAAAAATTATTACCACTATTAGAAAAAGAACCACCTGGTAAGGCACTAAAGCCAAATTCATTAGTTGCATTTTCATTGGGGAATGCCCATTTATTAGTGTCTGTTTTGATCAGTAAATCAGCATTCGCTTCTCCGCCAATAAAATTCACGAGTTCTTGCCACTCTGCATTGCTTGGTAAATGCCATCCATCAGGACATATACCTTGTATGCCACTAGGATTTTCGATACTACTTAATGCACCATTCATAGCAGCAGGATAGTTATATAACACCCCATAAATATTGAAATTTTCAGTTCCTTTGGCATTATTTACATCCGAACCAAAAAAATCATTTACATAAGAATAGGGCGTTGTTAAGGATCCCATATCAGGGCCTACTACAATAGGTAAATATTTTAAATTCTCAGCCATCCAAACTTGGTCACCAATAGTAACCGTTTGGTAAATAGTGCCATCACGGGCATCGGTAAAACTGCTCGTTGGTAGGTTGCCGTCGTCGTTATAGCAAGACTCAATCAAAATCGTAAAAGAGCTGACCAATAGTATCAAATAAAGTAAACGCTTCATAGTCACATGGTTTATTATAAGATAGATATGTTAATATATAAGTTTAAAGTTAAGCTATTCCCCTGTATTCAAATTATTATCACTTATAAAATCTTATTGGACATAACTTTAGCTTTTATAATCATTATGAATCAAGAGTAAATCTAAAATATTAATCCATAACTCTATTATTTACAAAATATCTTGCTTCACGTTCAAGAAAATTCGTTTCAAAATTTGGGTTGATGACTGCTAGTGTCCCATCTAATAAAAAATTAAAGTCAGTATAAAAAATTTTATGGTAGCTATTTAACCATTTATAATTAGAATTAAATTTTTTAGTCGGCTTATCTAAAAAGGTATTTACTCCTGAAAGACTTTCATATTGGTAAACATGAATAATTTCGTGAGCTACAATTTGATTTTTTGATAACATAGATGTTTCTTCTATTCTATAAAATATAACATTAGCAGCCGTCATACCGTCAATTACAAAGCCGTCACGATTGGTTGTCATTCTATTATTTATAAACACGAAATTTCCCGTTTTCAAAGAAGTTCTGAAATCTAAATTACCTTGTGTAAAACCATAAACGGCAGCACCTAATGAAAATGGCATGATTCTATAATCTACCTTAAATTTATCTTTGGTATAAAATTGCAATCGGTTAAACCCGATATTAAGGTGCCATACTTCCCAAAAATTAGTGTTAAGAGCTGCATTTTCGATTATAGAAGTACCTGCACTATTTATCAACTTAGACGGCCAAACAAATGCATAATTCTCAGTTTCGGCAAATTTTCCAATTAATCTTTTACTTTCAAACACTAAATAACCACCAAAGGCACCTTGATATAAACCTTTTAAAAATACTTTCCCTGTTTTTTCTTCCGGTTTTTTATTGATTATGGCACCTAATCCACCAACAACAGCACCTAAACCTATATTGGCTAAACCTGCCTCAACATCATTGCTCTGTCCTTGTACCTGACTGGAACACAAAAGACAGAGCATGAATAAAGCTACTATAAATTTAAAATTATTTAAAAAGTACATTGTTAACTACAAAGTACTAAATTAATTATTTACACCTATTTGACTGGGATCTTTAACTAAAATTATTGGTAAACCTTGGAGAAACTGAAAAACGTATTTGCACAATTCACAATAAATGTTTTCAATCACTTTATACCAATGTATATAAATAATTTGAACAAAGAATAAACAGAAAAGTTAATCAAAAAAAATTACTTCTTCCGCATATAAATACTAATCGGTACACCATGAAAATCAAATTGCTCACGTAATTTGTTTTCTAAAAAGCGTTTGTATGGCTCTTTTACATACTGCGGCAAATTACAGAAGAAAGCAAATTGTGGCTGAGGTGTTGGTAACTGCGTAATGTATTTGATCTTAACATATTTACCTTTAAGTGCAGGCGGTGGATTGTTTTCTATAATAGGCAACATCACATCATTTAAAACACTGGTTTTTATGTTTTTCGATTTGTTTTTATACACCTCAACAGCAGTTTCGATAGCTTTGAAAATACGCTGCTTGGTTAACGCCGATATAAAAATAATAGGCACATCGGTAAAAGG
>NZ_DAISXK010000013.1:0-63944 GCF_036825875.1 Paucihalobacter sp.
TTTGTAATTCTTGAATCACTTTTCCGCCAGGACCTATCAATGCACCAATAAAACTATTTGGAATTGTAGTAGTGATGATTTTAGGCGCATGTGGTTTAACATCAGCTTTAGGTTGTGCGATGGTATCTGTTAATTTTTCAAGGATATGAAGACGACCATCTCTAGCTTGTTTTAAAGCTTTGATTAATATTTCGTAAGGCATACCTTTAACCTTGATATCCATTTGGCAAGCGGTAATACCATCGGCGGTACCGGTTACTTTAAAGTCCATATCGCCCAAGTGATCTTCATCACCTAAAATATCGGATAACACAGCGTAACGGTCACCTTCGGATATTAGTCCCATAGCAATACCAGACACTGGTTTTGTCATTTGAATACCCGCGTCCATCATCGCCATTGTGCCAGCGCAAACCGTAGCCATAGAAGATGATCCGTTAGATTCAAGTACTTCAGATACAATCCTTACCGTGTAAGGACAATCGGCTGGAATCATATTTTTTAAGGCGCGTTGAGCCAGGTTACCGTGACCAATTTCGCGACGTGAGGTTCCTCTTAAAGGGTGTGCCTCCCCGGTTGAAAATGGTGGGAAGTTATAGTGTAAGTAGAATTTCTCTTCTCCTTCAAACGATGGCATATCAATCATATTGGCTTCTCTCGAAGTACCAAGGGTAACGGTGGCAAGTGCTTGAGTTTCTCCTCTGGTAAAGATAGCTGACCCATGAACCGAAGGTAAATAATCAATTTCGCACCAGATGGGTCGAATATCGGTAGTTTTTCTACCATCCAAACGCAAACCTTCGGCAAGTGTTAATTCTCTTACGGCTTCTTTTTCTATTTTATTGAAATAGGTTTTAATTAAACCTTCGTTTGCTTCTAGTTCTTCTTCAGAAAAGGCTGCTAGTACTTCATCTTTTACTGCTGAAAAGGCTTCACTGCGTTCTCTTTTGCCGTGACCACCTTTAGCGATATCGTATATATTTTGATAGGCAATTTCGCGAACCTTAGCTTCAATGGCCTCATCAGCGGGTGCTGGAGCGTACTCTCTTACCGGTTTTTTACCAAAAGCTTCTGCTAATTTTAACTGGGCAGCACATTGTACTTTTATGGCTTCATGAGCGAATTTAATAGCATCGGCCATATCTTCTTCTGAAATTTCTTTCATTTCACCTTCCACCATCATCACAGAATCGGCAGAAGCACCGATAATCATATCGATATCAGATTCTGCTAATTGTGCACGACTTGGATTGAGTACAAATGCACCATTAACACGGCCAACGCGGGCCTCTGAAATTGGGCATTCAAATGGTATGTCGGATAATTGTATGGCGGCTGAAGCGGCTAAACCAGCTAGAGCATCGGGCATCACATTTTCGTCATGCGACATTAACTGAATCATCACCTGAGTTTCAGTTTTGTAATCAGACGGGAATAAAGGTCGTAATACACGATCTACAATACGCATGGTTAATACCTCGCCATCACTTGGTCTGGCTTCTCTTTTGAAGAATCCTCCTGGATAACGGCCAGCTGCTGCGAATTTCTCGCGATAGTCAACTGTTAGTGGAAAGAAATCCATAGTACTTTCTTTGTACGAGGATACTACGGTGCAAAGCAACATAGCATCGCCCATTTGAACAACAACAGAACCGTGGGCCTGTTTTGCTAATTTTCCGGTTTCGATAGAAATAGTTCTACCGTCGCCTAGGTCTATGACCTCTTTAAAAACTTGTGGAATCATAAATTTTTTTTCTTGCTCTGTTTAAAAATAATTGAATAACAGAGCGTTGTTAAACAATGGTCTTCGCCTTACCGGACGGACAGGGTTGTGTTGTAGTAGTAGTTGTGCGACCAATGAAAAACCTATATTACCAAATTTACATCGGTATTTAGCTTCTTATTTCGCGAATGTTAAACTCTTACGCTTGAGTATATTGAAATTAAAAAACCACGCTTTTGGGCGTGGCTTTTTATTGAATTATTTTCTTAATCCTAATTCTTTAACAATAGCACGATATCTTAAAATATCTTTCTTTGTTAGATAGTCAAGTAAAGCACGACGCTTACCTACTAATTTTACCAAGGAGCGCTCTGTATTATAATCTTTACGATTTTTCTTTAAGTGTTCCGTTAGGTGGTTAATTCTGTGCGTGAATAACGCAATTTGTCCTTCCGCATTACCAGTATCGTTTTTGGCTTTACCGTGTTTTGCGAAGAGCTCTTGTTTAGCTTCTTTAGTTAAATACATGCTAATATTATTAAAATGATTTTTATGTATTATGAAAGATTTTCTTTCAAGCTGCAAAGATAATGTTTTTTAGCGATTTAAAAACAAATTCCGCATAAATAGAAAAATTTGACGTTTTTGTTTAAACCTTTTGTTTTATTTCTAGTCTTAGATTCAAACCTTTTAAACAAAGTATTATGAAAAATTTACGAATTTATTTAAACACAAGCATGGTTTTGCTGTTCATTTTAATTACAGCGAGCAGTTGTATTGAAGACGATGCCGTAGTGGTGAACGATCAAACCCAGGATATGGTTGAAATGTCACGTTCATCGGAGATGGATGAGATAGATATGGTATTGGGCGACTTGGTGGTGAATAGCTTTCAGCAGCAGGAAAGTTCTACTACCGATCGTTCTGTATATGACAACCAATTGCCTGATTGTGTTACGATAACCGCGGTGTTAGCTCAAAATAATGTGAGTGTAACGCTTGATTTTGGTGACCTGGGATGTTTGGTAAACGGCAATTTGATACGTGGTCAGATACAAATGACTTATGAGCGCAATCCTGAAATGATGCAGGTATTAATATCCTACAACTTAGTTGATTTTTATTTTAATGCTAAAAATGTGATTGCTACGCGTACCATTTTAAGAGAGCGTTTTAACGAAAATAACAATCCTCAGTTTACGCATACCTTAGATATGACGGTTATTTGGCCAAATGGTGCCCAGGCTTCTAGAACTGGTGAAAAAGTAAGAGAGTGGATAGAAGGATTTGGCAGTGGGACTTTTGAAGATAATGTGTTTTTAATAACTGGTTTTTGGAATACGACTTTTGTAAATGGCAATTCCCACGATTATGAAGTGATTATACCTTTAAGACGCGAGGTGGTCTGTGCTCATTTTGTGAGTGGTTCTTTTAGCGTCGCACACACTAATTTTGGTGGTGTTTTTGATTTTGGAGATGGTACTTGTGATAACCAAGCTACGTTTACCTTTAACAATGGTGAGGTGGTTCAGATTACTTTAAACTGATAAAAATGATTAATAATGAAAAGGGCGAACTCTGAAGTTCGCCCTTTTTTTATGCTCTTAATGGTTGATTTTTTATCAAATCGATATAGCGATTGATATTCTTTTTTAAATCTTTGCGATGGGTGATAAAATCTAAAAACCCGTGTTCTAATAAAAATTCACTGGTTTGAAATCCGTCAGGTAGTTCCTTACCCGTGGTGTCTCTTACGACTCTTGGACCTGCAAATCCTATCAAAGCCCCAGGTTCCGCAATATTGATATCGCCCAACATGGCAAAGGATGCGGTGGTACCACCTGTGGTAGGATCGGTGCACAAGGATATGTAGGGAATTTTAGCCTCGGCTAATTGCGCTAGTTTTACCGATGTTTTGGCCAACTGCATCAAAGATAATGCTGCTTCCATCATTCGGGCGCCACCAGATTTTGAAATAATGAGTAAGGGTATTTTTTTCTTCAAAGAATAATCGGCTGCACGGGCTATTTTTTCACCAACCACACTACCCATAGATCCACCAATAAAGGCGAAGTCCATACAAGCGACTACCAAATCATTGCCCATAGACTTACCCACTGCAGTACGAACCGCATCTTTTAGATGGGTTTTTCGCTCTGCTTCTACAAGTCGATCGCTGTATTTCTTAGTGTCTACAAATTTAAGAGGATCTTTAGAGGAAAGGTTGGGGTCTAATTCTTTAAACTTGTTATCGTCAAAAAGAATTTCAAAATACTCTTTACTACCTATTCTTACGTGGTAACCATCATCCGGACTTACGTAGAAATTTTTTTCCAACTCTTCGGTATCAATAATTTTACCCGTAGGCGATTTGTACCATAATCCTTTAGGGGTGTCCTTTTTTTCTTCAGTGGTGGTGGTTATACCTTTTGTTTTTCGTTTAAACCAAGCCATAATAATTCCAAAAATTAGTTAGTTGTCAATTTTAAAACAGGTTACAATTACAAGGTGTTCACATTATTTAAGTCTTCAAATGCCTGCTTTAATCGTGCGATAAATGTATCTTCTCCTTTTCTTAACCAAACGCGTGGGTCGTAGTATTTTTTGTTGGGTACATCGCTACCGTCAGGATTGCCTATTTGTGATTTAAGATAGGCTTCTTTTTCTGACATATAATCTCTAATACCACTCATAAACGCGTATTGCATATCGGTATCTATATTCATTTTAATAACACCATAGCCGATGGCTTCTCTAATTTCTTCAAGGGTTGAACCTGAACCACCATGGAATACAAAATCGATATGGTTGTTTTCAACTTGAAACTTCTGCGATATATATTCTTGTGAGTTTTTAAGTATTTTAGGCGTTAACTTCACGTTTCCTGGTTTGTAAACGCCGTGTACATTGCCAAAAGCTGCTGCTATGGTAAAGTTTGGACTTATTTTACTGAGGTGTTCGTAGGCGTAAGCAACCTCTGAAGGTTGGGTGTACAGTTTAGAATCGTCAACATCGGTATTATCCACACCATCTTCTTCACCGCCAGTCACGCCTAGTTCTATTTCCAGGGTCATGCCCATTTTGCTCATTCTGCTTAAATATTGTCCGCATATTTCAATGTTTTCTTCAAGGGGTTCTTCCGAAAGATCAATCATGTGCGAACTGTATAGTGGTTTACCTGTTTCTTTAAAGTGTTGTTCACTGGCATCGAGCAAACCATCTATCCAAGGCAATAATTTTTTGGCACAATGATCGGTATGAAGTATTACAGGCACCCCGTAAGCTTCGGCTAATTGATGTACGTGTTTTGCACCGGCAATGGCACCGGCAATGGCAGCTTTTTGATGGTCATTACTGAGTCCTTTACCCGCATTAAACTGAGCGCCACCGTTAGAAAATTGTATAATAACCGGCGCATTAAGCGCTGCTGCCGTTTCTAAAACGCCGTTAATGGTGTTGGAACCAATTACATTTACCGCTGGTAAGGCAAATCCTTTTTCCTTTGCGAGTTTGAAAATTGCTTGAACTTCTGTTCCTGTTGCTACGCCAGGTTTGATATTGTGAGCCATAGTCGTTTCTGATTTAAATTAAGGTCAAAAATAAAGAAAAATTAGCTAAATGACTTACTAAATTCCATATTTAGCTACGCAACAGCTAAACTAAAAAGGATAGTTGATACCGATATTATAAACGGCATTGCCAAAATTATAATCTTTAAACCAACGGCTACCGCTTTCTACAGATGGGTTGTAAGTTTTAAAACCAATATCGCCTCTTAATACGAAGAAAGTGAAGTCATAACGCAGTCCGAATCCTGTGCCAACAGCGATATCTCTGAGGGAATTTAAGTTGGTGAAGGTTGCTTTAGGATCGTCTATATCGTCCAAAACATTCCAGATATTACCCGCATCGATAAATAAGGCGCCTAAAAAGTTGCCTGCAACTGGAAATCGGTACTCGGTGCTAAAATGTAGTTTGAGGTTGGCTTCGTTAAACTCGTTGGTAGACGAGGTGCTTCCAGGACCAAGGTTATACGCCGTCCAAGCACGGTTGTCGTTAGGCCCGCCGCCAAAAAAGCTTCGTGCAAATGGAATGTTTCCCGAATTTCCATACGGAATGGCAATACCGAAATAACTGCGCAAGGCTAAGGTGTTTTTGTTTCCAAGGCCAAAGTATTTGATATAATCAAACTCAGTTTTGATGTATTGCGAATAGTTAACCCCAAATAAGGACTCCCTTCCGTCATCGGAGGTTTTGATATTTAGCACATTGGAAAGTGACGACATAAGCAAGCCCGCCGATTCTAAGCGCATTTTAAAAATTGAAAAGTTATTGTCGAACAGTGACGCACGCTTGTCTTTTACAAAGGAAAAATTCGAGCCAACGATAAGGTTGTTTTCGGTTAATCTAATTTGACGTTGCTGAATGTTACTGACTTCAACAAAGTCGGAATCGTTAGGATTTAAATTGGTATTGCCTCTTAACACATCGTCAATATACAGGTTGGCGCCTTCTGGAATTGGAAGCGTCTCGCCCGGGTTGATATAGTTATTGTTTAGGGCTATGCTGTTCAATCTGTTAAACGAATTGGAATAAATATCGAAATAGTTATCTGGGTTCAAATTGCGAACGAACTGTACATTCATTAAATCGAAAGTGTTGATAATTCCATCCGACGGGAACCAATTATATCCCAAACTTCCTGATAAGGTGCGTTTGTCTAATCCAATGTTGGTTTGGCTGGTAGCTGATAAATTGATACGTGTGGTTGGCGACATAAACTTTGGAATAATTTTTTCGGTATTTATAGGAAAAAATAGTCGTGGAATGGTGAGTTTTAAATTGCCTCCAAATTCGTTAATATTAAAAAAGGCATCGCCGCTGTCTGCAGCATCTCTTGAAGACCCTATAGAACCAATAGCCGAAATATCTAAGGTTTCGGCACCCCGAAAAATATTTCTTATAATTAAACCTGTGCTGAATGAAAAGCCTATAGTTTGAATATTGCTGGTGGCTACATCAAAATTAAACCCTAAATCGTACTTCTTTCGAGGGGATAGATATACATTGGCGATCAAGGTGGTGTCGTTAGTGTTTTCAACATACTCAATACTCGGATATCTAAAGGTGCGCAGCTGGCTAATGTATCTATTGGTGTTGGTTCGGTCGGTGTCACTAAAAACACTGCCTTTTGTTATTAAAACGGCATCGGTTATGGCCTGTGGACGGTATCTTAATTTATCTATGCTGTATAGATTATAACCGTTGTAGCTAATAGAATCTCTGATTGTGGTGTCTTTGGTTTCGTAGTTAAAATCGGTAAAAATATTGACTTCCTTTATGGTGTATTTTTTAAATGGCTGTCTAACCAAGGTGTTAATACCGTCTATAGGCCTATTTTGTATTTGAAGTTGGGTAAGCACGCGTCCTTTTTCTTCTAGGGTATCTATTTCGAATAGCACATATTCTTGGCCAAAGTTGAAAAATCCAGAATTTCGCATCACTTCACTTATGCGTTTGCGCTCTGCGGTAAAGTTGCTTTCATCGTATTGCTGACCCTGCGCTATTTTGGAATCCTTGATGGTCGCTCTATAAGTTGAATCGATTAATGCTGTTCCAATTTTAGTGCGGATTGTGTCCAAAACCCAAGGCTTGCCTCTGTTTACCTCATAGGTAATTTGTGCCCTATTAGTGTCGCTGGTTTCTAAGGTGTAAGAGGTTTTGGCATTAAACCATCCTTTGCTAAAATAGTAGCGTTTTAAGGTGTTCACGGTTCTTTCGGCACGTGCTTCGTTCACTATAACCGGCGCTTCACCTGTATTTTTTATCCAATTGTTAAGTGCTAGTCTCGATTGTACATCTTTATCTAATTGCTTTCTGGATAATAATTTGGTTTTCCATGCAACTTTTTCGGGATTTTGATAAATCTTTTCGTCTAGAATTGAATCGAGATTTGGTCGCGCCAGGTTGTAAAAGTGAAGTTTGAATGGGATACCTAAAAATCTGCTGTTTTCTTTTTGGGTAATGAAATTGCTTAGGGTTTCGGAATTGGTTTTTTTGCCATCAACATTAATGCTTGTTTTTGTCAGTAAAAGTTGATTGTTCGATAGCCGTTTTGTCGCATCACAAGAAGTTAACAAGCCAGCGGCTATTATAGAAATAACAACATAAAATTTAGCGTTAAATCCCAAGGTTATAGATTAATTTAATTTTGTAATTAGCCTGAATGAATGATCAAATATTAGTCCAAAATGGTTTATTTTGTAAATCTAACAAATCAAACCGAACAAAAGTAAATACATTTTAATGTTATCGCATAATCAAATAAAATTAATTAGGTCCTTAAAGCAAAAAAAGTATCGTCAGCAGCACGGATTATTCGTAGTTGAAGGTTTGAAAAGTATTGTAGAGTTTGTAAACGCAGCGTATGTAATTAAATACCTGTTTACCATCGACTCTAGTTTTGCCAAACAGCACGAAGGTGTGGCAGTAACAGAAAAGCAATTATCCCAAATCAGTTATTTAAAATCGCCCAACAAGGCATTGGCAGTATTTCAAATTCCCAAACCTAAAGATATTGATTTTTCCAAGCTGATAGTGGCGCTAGATGATATAGGCGACCCTGGCAATTTAGGAACGATAATCAGGTTGTGCGATTGGTTTGGTGTTCAAGATTTGCTATGCTCGCATCACACAGCCGATTGCTATAACGAAAAAGTGGTTCAAGCGAGTATGGGTTCCTTAAGTCGGGTAAATGTTAGCTATGTAGATTTGCCGGATTTTTTACAAGCCTATCCACATCCAATTTTGGGAACCTTTATGGATGGAGCGACAGTTTACAATACAGAACTTCCTGAAAAAGCCCTGGTTGTGATGGGGAATGAGGGTAATGGAATTTCAGCAGCAGTTGAAGCTTTGGTGACTTCCAAAATCAGTATTCCTCAGTTTGGTTTGCAGCAGCCTACCGAAAGTTTAAATGTTGCCACAGCAACCGCCATTATGTTAAATGAATTCAGACGGCACGCTTATTGAAAGGTAAAGTTGATAAACACACCGCGGGTTTGCATAGACTGAACATTACCTGTCCAAGGGCTATTCGGATCTACGTCTCTAATTAATTCGTCATTTAAGGCAAATACGCCGCGTATGGATGGTGTGAATTTAAACCAATACAAATAGAAATCGATACCAAATCCAAGTTCATAAAACAACATATTTTTTTTGGTTCTAAACTCGTTGCCACTATTGTCTTCTGGATTGTCTTGATTACTAGACAGGTTTAAAGCCGTTGAAAATCCACCCACGATAAAAGGCTTGAAATTGTTGATACGCTTGGTGGAAAACTTTACCAATAAAGGAAAATGAATGTAGGTCGATTTTACTTCGCGCAGCAAATCACTGTCATTAAAATCCTGTCCTTGAAAGTAAAGCGGATCGTATTGTAAATTGCGCTGTGTGATGATAAGTCCAGGCTCAAAACGAAGATTGATGTAGTCGTTAATACGCAGGTCGGATATAAGACCCACATTAAAACCGCCAGTTCGTTCAACTAAAATATCGGGTAAATCTTGTTCATATTCAAACTTAAAATCGTAACTATTATAGCCCAAAAAGAAGCCCCAAGTTAAGCGTTGCTTGTCAAAATTTTCTTGATTTAAAATTTTCTCTTTGCTAAAAAGCTGGGCCGATACAGATTGACTTACCAATAATAAACAAATTAAATAAAGTGCGTATTTCATCTGTTTTGTTTCTGTGTTTTTAATGGTTATAAGCAATGCCTAACAATAGTTTGGTTGAATTAATACAAGTATTGAACCGGCATTTCATAGGTTTGTGTACCATGTTTAAATGTGTCATTCTTTTATTTTGATGCCGTGTAAATGGTTGCGACACCAAAGGTTCTGGGATGATTTTCAACCTCTATAAACCCAACATTTCGCAAAATATTGTTTAAAACTTCACCAAATGGGAATACCGAAGCCGAATCGCTTAAATAACGATACGCAAATTTATCTTTTGAAAAGACACGACCAATAGTAGGCAAGATTATTTTTGAATAAAATTTATAACCTTGTTTAAAAGGCGTTTTTGTGGGTACCGAAGTTTCCAGAATCACAAAAATACCGTTAGGCTTGAGCACTCTCAGGATTTCGGCAAGTCCTTTTTCCAGGTTCTCAAAGTTTCGCACGCCAAATGCCACGGTAATAGCATCAAAACTGTTGTCCTCAAAAGGTAAATCCTCCGAATCGCCAATCACCATTTGGATGGTATTCTCTAGTTGTTTCTTTTTAATTTTTTGGCGTCCAACTTCCAACATACCATCGCTAATGTCTAAACCTATAATTTCGCTTGCACTTGTGGCGGTTAGACTTATGGCTAAATCGCCCGTGCCAGTCGCAATGTCTAGAATAGACTCTGGTTTGTGTTTGGCTACAATTTCTACTACTTCTTGGCGCCATTTCACATCAATTCCGAAACTGATGACGCGGTTTAAACCATCGTATTCACCAGAAATGTTATCGAACATTTTTGTAACCTGTTCTTTTTTGTTGAGTTCACTGTCTTTGTATGGATTTACTTTGGTAGACATGGCATTTTTTTTGCAAATATATGACAATCAAAATCCATAAAAGATAAGCTTCATTTAAATTTAATGCACTTAAAAGGAGCATAATTAAATTTGGTGGTATATTTGCAAGTATTTTTTAATAAAAAAAATCCATGAAGATTATCATTGCGGGTGCAGGCGAAGTTGGATTTCATTTGGCTAAATTATTGTCGTATGAATCTCAAGAAATTACTTTAATAGACTCCAATAAATCTTGTCTTACATATGCTTCCGAACATTTAGATATTAGAGTTTTAAAAGGCGACGCCACTTCTATTGCCATTTTAAAAGAAGCAAAAATTCAAGAATCTAAATTATTTATTGCCGTTACATCGTCCGAAACAACCAACATAACAGCCTGCGTTTTAGCCAAGCAGTTAGGGGCTGGTAGAACCATTGCAAGAATTGCCAATACCGAATTTATTGAACAAAAGGATGTTGTAGGGTTCTCAAAATTTGGGATTGATGAATTGATTTCACCCGAATCACTAGCGGCTGGTGAAATCGAATTGCTTCTCAACCAGTCTGGTTTTAACGATAGTTATGAATTTGATAACGGTGCTTTAACCATGTTGGGCTTGCGATTATCGCGTACTGCCGCTTTTGTAGATAAAAGCGTTAAGGATGCTGCCAAATTATTTACCGGTTTGCATTTTGTGCCGATTGCCATTCAAAGGTTTGGAACGCAATACACCATTATTCCGCGTGGCGATACGGTTTTTAAAGAAGGCGATAAGGTAGTTTTTATCACCTCGGAAGGTGGTGATAAGGAGCTCTTTGAGCTTTCAGGAAAGGTGCGAACTGAAATAAAGAATGTCATGATTCTTGGCGGTAGTAAAATTGGATTTAAAACAGCCAAAGACTTATCTGAAGGTAAGTTTAAAGTTAAATTGGTAGAAAGCAATAAAAGCATTGCTTATGATTTGGCCGATGAATTGCCAAATGTGTTAGTGATTCACGCCGATGGCCGGAATGTTGAAGTTTTAGAAGAGGAAAATATTGGAGACATGGATGCGTTTATTGCGGTTACTGGTAATTCTGAAACCAATATTATGTCCTGCTTATTAGCCAAGTCAAAAGGTGTTAAAAAAACCATTGCACTGGTTGAAAATATGGATTACTATCAATTATCGCAATCCATTGGAATTGATACGCTCATCAATAAAAAACTATTGGCAGCCAATAATATATTTAGATACATTAGAAAAGGTGAGGTGGTTGCCATGACAAAATTGGCCAATATGAATGCCGAATTACTTGAATTTGTGGTAAAACCGAATTCTAAAATTTGTAACAAGCTCATTAAAGATTTAGATTTCCCAAGATCGGCAATTATTGGTGGTATTATAAGAAATAACGAAGGCCTGATTCCTTTAGGTAATTTTAAAATTTTAGCCAACGATCGGGTAGTGGTTTGTTCGCTGCCGCAATCTTTAGGAAAGGTAGAAAGTTATTTCAACTAACTTTTTTATATGCATCTTAATTACAAAATTATTTTTCATTTTTTCGGTCTGCTGCTAGTGTTTAACGGTGGTTTTATGTTGTTATCTACCATTATCAGTTTGGCCTATGACGATGGTGTGGCCTTGGAAATATTTTTATCGGGGATAACGGTAGCGCTTGCTGGAGCCGTCCTGATGGTGAATACTAGGAATCACAAAAAGGAACTGAATAAGCGCGAAGGTTATTTGGTGGTTGCTTTTGGTTGGCTTGTTATGGCATTTTCAGGAACCTTGCCCTATTTGCTCACCAATTCAATGGACAGCTTTACGGATGCTTTTTTTGAAACTATGTCAGGTTATACCACCACAGGAGCTTCCATATTGAATGATATTGAAGTATTACCCGAAAGTGTGTTGTTTTGGCGTAGTATGACCCATTGGATAGGTGGAATGGGAATAATTGTTTTGGCCATCGCAATTTTACCATTATTAGGTATTGGTGGTATGCAGTTGTTTGCTGCGGAAGCACCTGGACCTAATAATGACAAGTTACATCCCAGAATTACCGATACTGCCAAACGATTATGGTTAATTTACTTCGCATACACGGCCGTAGAAACGCTGTTATTAAGTTTGGCAGGTATGTCCTTTTTTGATGCGATTAACCATGCCATGTCTACGCTTTCAACGGGCGGTTTTTCAACAAAAAATGCGAGTTTAGCCTATTGGAACGATAAGCCCATCATACAGTACATAGTAATTACTTTTATGTTTTTGGCGGGCACTAATTTCGTGTTGAGTTATTTTGCATTTAAAGGAAGAATTCAAAAAATAATCAAAGACGAAGAGTTTAAATTGTATTTTAAATTTATTGTCATTTTCACCATCATCGCTGCCTTGGTTATTTATTTTTATGCAGATGTCTCACAATCCTCAATTGATCATCCTATGGTTTTTGGTGAGAGTGAAAGCGCTTTCAGGCATGCCTTGTTCCAAGTACTAGCTATTGTTACCACCACAGGGTTCGTGTCGGCGGATTATACCAGTTGGACTCCTTTTTTAACGGTGTTTTTCTTTGGGCTGATGTTTTTAGGGGGTTCTGCGGGTAGTACTTCGGGCGGTGTTAAAGTCGTACGCCACTTAATACTGATTAAAAATGGATTTTTAGAATTTAAACGCGCTTTGCATCCCAATGCTGTTCTGCCTTTGCGTTATAATGGAAAGTCTATTTCCGGGGATATTGTGTTTAATATTCTTGGATTTTTTATACTGTATATGCTGTTATTTATTTCGGGTGCCCTCGTTTTTTCGATGTTTAATATCGATTTCAAATCGTCAATCGGATTGTCGGCATCAAGTTTGGGAAATGTGGGCCCAGCCTTAGGCGATTTTGGTCCGGTAAACAATTATGCCGCCTTGCCGAATTTAGCAAAATGGTGGTCGTCATTCTTAATGTTGGTAGGAAGATTAGAACTGTTTACGGTCCTTATTATTTTAACGCCGTTTTTCTGGCGTAAGCAATAGCATTTCAGTTTTTTGTATACATTTTGTAACAAAACTAGGATTTGATAGTCCTATTTGTGTAAACAATAAATGGCATAAATAATGTGTACCGATTCATTTTCTTCTTCGGCAATTTTTGTAACCACTTCAAAACATCAATTTGTTTCGAACAACAGATTACTTAACGGTGTAAGGTTAAAAACAAGTGCTACAGAAACTAAACAGATTTTAAATATTAATACTGACGCATTGCGGTTGGTTAACGATGAACTTCAAATTGCAAAGCGCGAGAAGTTGCAGAATATGGTCACAACCGGTCTTGTTGTATTTCTTGCGACCGCTTTTATGTACTTGTTAATTTTTAGCTAACAGCTTCCGCAATTCTTTTAATCGCCTCTGTGATTTGTTCTTGGGACGCTGCATAAGAAATTCTGATGCAATTAGGATCCCCAAACGATTCTCCAGAAACCGTCGCTACAAGCGCTTCTTCTAGCAGATACAAAGAAAAGTCAGCAGCGTTTTCAATTAATTTTCCTCTAAGTGTTTTTCCGAAGAAATACGATACATCTGGGAACACATAAAAGGCACCTTCTGGTTCGTTCGTTTTAAAACCATGCACCTTATTGAGCAGGTTTAAAATCAAGGAGCGACGCTCTTTAAATTCATCAACCATATACTGGATACGCGATGGTGGTTCGTTTAAAGCGGTAACCACTGCCATTTGTGCAATGCAATTGGCACCACTCGTTACTTGTCCTTGCATTTTGTTGCAAGCGCGTGCGATCCAATCGGGTGCACCGATGTAACCAATACGCCAGCCCGTCATAGCAAAGGCTTTTGAAACGCCATTTACCGTGACTGTTCTGTCGAACATATCAGGAAATTCGGCCATGCTAAAATGCTTGCTCACAAAATTTATATGTTCATAGATTTCATCAGAAACTACTATAATATTAGGATGCTTTTGCAGCACATCGGCCAAAGCGCGTAGTTCGTTTTTGCTATACACAGAACCACTTGGATTGCAAGGCGAACTGTACCAAATCATTTTGGTTTTTGGTGTGATGGCTTTTTCAAGTTGCTCGGGTGTGATTTTAAAATCGTTTTCTATAGAAGTTTGCACTTCCACTGGAACACCATCGGCCAACTTTACCATATCGGCATAACTCACCCAGTAAGGACAAGGAAGAATAACCTCGTCGCCTTTATTGATGAGTACCTGCGCAATATTCGCTAAAGATTGTTTAGCGCCTGTAGAAACCACAATTTGTGGCATCGTATAGTGTAGGTTGTTATCTCTTTTAAATTTAGTAATAATTGCTTGCTTCAGCTCAACATATCCATCTACAGGAGAGTAGGAATTGTAATTGTCATGTATCGCCTGTATGGCAGCCTCTTTTACGAAATCGGGTGTATTAAAATCGGGCTCGCCTAAACTAAGCCCGATGATATCTTTTCCTTCTTGACGTAATTCTCTAGCTTTAGCCGCCATGGCCAAAGTGGCTGATGTGGATAGATAGTTAATTCTATCGGATAGTTGGTTCATGAGGGTACAATAATAGTTACGCTTGCTGTAGTGCTGGCTTCATACCCATTTCACGTAAAAATTTGAAATGTGCAATAATAGCTTTTCTTGTAGTTTTATATTCTTTGTAAGGTAGTCCAAATTCTTTGGCAGTTTCCTTCACAATTTTTGAAATACGGGTGTAATGAACATGACTAATATTCGGAAATATATGATGTTCTACTTGATGGTTTAAGCCACCTGTAAACCAGTTTACAATTCTGTTTTTAGTCGAAAAGTTAACCGTCGTCAACAGCTGGTGAATTGCCCAAGTATTTTTCATAGTACCGTTTTCTTGTGGTAGTGGCATTTCGGCTTCATCCATAACGTGTGCTAGTTGAAATACAATACTTAATATTAAACCTGCTGTGTAATGCATAATAAAAAAACCGAGTAGCACTTTCCACCAGGCAAGGTCTAGAATCAATAGTGGTAATACAATCCACATAGAAACATAAATGACCTTTGAAATAACCAATTTACTCCAATTTGCAACCGGATCGGGCATTTTACCGTAAGATAATTTGCGTTTCATGTAACGTTTCATTTGTTGCCAATCGGTAGTAATAGCCCAGTTAATGGTTAACAAACCGTATAATAATACTGAATAGTAATGTTGAAATCTGTGATACCAGCGCCATTCGGCATGTTCTGAAAATCTTAGAATACGACCAGCTTCTAAGTCTTCATCATGACCGTGAATATTGGTATAGGTGTGGTGCAAAACGTTGTGTTGTACTTTCCAATTGTAAACATTTCCAGCCAAAATATAAATGCTGCTGCCCATTAAACGGTTAACCCATTCTTTATTAGAAAAGGAACCGTGATTGCCATCGTGCATAACGTTCATGCCAACACCGGCCATACCAATTCCCATAACAATGGTTAAGAGAAGTTGTGCCCAGCCTGGCATATGAATGGTTAAAAGTAAAAAATAAGGTGCTAAAAATAAACTGAACATGACGATGGTTTTTAACCATAATTTCCAGTTTCCAGTTCGCTGAATGTTGTTTTCTTTAAAATAGTCGTTAACGCGACTATTTAAGGTTCTAAAGAACTTTGCGGAGTCCGTTCTCGAGAAAGATAAAGTTGTTTTTGACATAGATTCTTTTTAATTGCTTAACGCAATATAGCTTTTAATAAATTTATTGACAAAGATAAGTATTTAATCAATGGTTAATGTTAGCTATATCACAAAATATAACTCAACGAAAATAGCTATTTTTGCTTAAAACAAAGTAACAATGACATTAATTGGCAATTATTTTAGTTTACTTACTGACAATCAATTGAGACAGTTTTCGGAACTGCAAGATTTATATGCCGATTGGAATTCTAAAATCAACCTTATTTCCCGTAAAGATATTGACGATTTATATGTGAAGCATGTATTGCATTCGCTGGGCATTGCTAAGGTGTGTTCCTTTGAAAAAAACACTAAGATTTTAGATGTAGGTACTGGTGGAGGATTTCCAGGCATTCCGCTGGCGATTTTATTTCCAGATTGCCAATTTCATTTGGTTGACAGTATCGGAAAAAAAATAAAAGTCGTAGAGGCTGTGGTTGAAGCACTTGAATTAACAAATGTAACTGCGGCACACTGCAGAGCAGAAGTAGTGAAAGGACAGTTCGATTTCGTGGTGAGTCGTGCAGTAACGACTATGCCTGAATTTGTTATATGGATAAAAGACAAGGTTGCCAAGAAGCAAAAAAACAACTTAAAAAATGGAATTTTATACCTAAAAGGAGGTGATTTGACAGAAGAACTTAAAGACTTTCCAAAAGCAACTATTTACCCTTTAAGCGATTATTTTGAAGATGAATTTTTTGAAACTAAAAAAGTAGTGCATATTCCCATAAAATATAAAGGCTGAAATGTTGATTTCAGCCCTTACTTATCTTATTTATTGATAATAATTTTATTAATATAATTAAAACCGTCTGGGTTTTGTATACTCAAAATATACAAGCCGTTATTTAAGTCAATAGGAATACTTGTTTCATTGCTTATACTTATGTTATTAATTTCAAACACTTGCTTACCAGTAATATCTGTCACTATGAGTTGGTTGTTTTCTAAGGTGTTGTTGCTTGTAAATTTCAAGACTGTGCTTACTGGGTTATTGTTTAATTTAAAACCATTCGCTAACTCAGTATTAACACTTAAGGTTGAAGGGATAATTTCTTCCAAAGCGAATATAACATTTGCCTCGGTTAGCTGAACATGTGGTTCGTTATCGTCTGGTAAAAACCAATTATCGAACGGCGTTTCGTCTAAAACAGCTCTACCAGATGGCGTTCCTAAATCGATATTGTGAAACCAATCTATTTCGTTGTTGGTAACCGTCATCGCCAAAGCACTCACTGCTGGTATAAAATTAAACTTGTCAATAGCCAAGGAATTAACAAAATCCGCCGCAATACCCGTAAGTTCAATAGCGCCAGTTAGTCCAGACAAATCAAACAAGCCGCCTGGTGCTGCATCAACACCATCAGTGAAAGAAAACGATTGTGAATTTGCTGATGATGAAACAATCGTGTTGAAAAAACTAACTATCGAAACCCCACTTACTTGTTGGTTAACAGTTGCTGCCGGTGTTAGACTTACCAACAAATTGATATTGGTTAAAATAGCAACATTAATTGAAGTATTGATAACTGAATAGCCATTGGTAACCGTTGGCCCTGAATTACCTAAGGCAAAATAAGGATTTCCTATCCCAGAACCATTAATGATTGTTACATTTCTTGTATTTTCTGGGAAGCCAGTAGCGGTTAGCGCATTGATATTATTTTGAAAAATGGCTCTAAACGGATGTGGATCAGGATTTAAAAGTGCGGGATTAAAATTCACAGCACTTCCATCGGCCAAATGCGATTCGAAATGATCGACCAGTAATTGTCTGGCTGCTGACGATTTTAGTAAATCTTCAACTAAAGGTTGTAGTGCCACTACATTCTGATTGCCTAGAACGCCTCCTAAATTCAAACCAAAGGCTAAAAAGTTAAATTGGTGTTGGAAACCAATTGGAACATTGGCACCTAGGTGCGGGGAGTCAAAAGACATCCATAAGCGGGTTTCATGCGCGAGCCCATTATTTTCCATAAAATTAAGTGCATATCTGGAGATGAGTCCACCCATACTTGGGCCGATGATTACAAGTTCTTCTGAGCCTACTTTTTGAGCGTTGATAGTTTCTATGAGTTCAACTAAAACCATGGCGTTGCGTTCCATATAATCGCCACCACCATCTATTGGTATGCTGTTGGATACGTATTGAGGCGCGTTTAATATAATTACATCAAAGCCTTCGGCTCTTACCAAATCGGCCAAATTTTGAGCGCCATTAACAGGGTCTTGGTAATTTAAAAGATTGTAAATACCAGGGATATCTCTTGTATCTCCAGGATCAAATCCATCTACTACAATAATGGGTTTATCTAAAACGCCGTCTACTGTATCAAAAAATATTTCATATTCGCCTTGTCCAGGCTCATTGCTGGTTTCACCATAGGCCGATAAATCTACAATATTAGAGGCTGTTATGGGTAAAATTTCGCTGGTATTGCGACTGGTATTGCGTAGATTTTGTTCGTCTCTGTTAAGGCTAATTTTAATAGAAGAGCTGCTTATCATCTCTGCAGAATTGTTTAAAGTAGCCTTTATTTGCAGAGTTTTAAGTCCTGCATTTTGGTAATGAATGTTGACAATGTCGCCAATACCAACCATTCTGAACCCGTTGCCATCGCCAAAATCGATTTGAATTTCTGTTAGTTCGGCGTTGGTAGTATTGATTACGAAGTCACGGTTAATGATAAAACTGGTTTGTAATCCTTTGTGTTTTTCGTTTAAAGGTGCCGATGCAAACAGCTGCCTGGTTTCAAAAATATTTGACGCACTTGGACTGCGTTTTAGAGTTTGATTTTCAATATAAACTTCTTGATTTGTCAAGGCCGTACTTTTAATGATGTCGAATTCGGTTAAAATAATTCCGATGGGAATGAGAGCGTCAACCAAACTGTTTTTTCTCGCATCTAAGAGTGTAGCTGCGGGCTTAAATCTGCGTTCAAAGTCTACACTTCCTAGTTCTTGCCATGCTTGAATAAATCTAAAGGTTGAAAATTCCAGATTATCAGAATTTAACAAATCTGCCTGGGTTAGGGTTGGACTTAATAAAATTTTGGTATTCATTTCGGATGTATTGAAGTTAACATCCAGTTGCATTATACTCACTTGAGCTTGAAGCGATAGGCCTAGCAGGCATATTCCCCAAAAGTAATTTTTAAACATAAATTTCAGTATTGATTAATAGCGGTTTAAAGATATGGTTTTTATTACTATCCTCAATATGAATGCAAAAAAAAATCCTTCAAATTTGTATCAGAAGGATTTTTTTAATTTTAAGAACCGGAATATTTATCCTAAAAATGGATATCTATAGTCTATTGGCGTAACAAAAGTCTCTTTTATGAGTCTTGGCGACACCCAGCGCAGTAAATTTTGTGCACTTCCTGCTTTGTCGTTTGTGCCCGAAGCTCTCGCGCCACCAAATGGTTGTTGACCAACAACTGCACCTGTTGGTTTATCATTGACATAGAAATTACCAGCGGCATTTTGAAGTGCTTCCGTAGCCTGAGTAATGGCATATCTGTCGGTTGCCAAAATTGCACCAGTTAAGGCATAGGCACTTGTATTATCGACTAGTTTGAGTGTGTTTTCGTAATCATTATCTTCATAAATGTATATAGTAATCACGGGTCCGAATAATTCTTCACACATGGTCACATATTTTGCATCGCTTGTTAATATCACCGTTGGTTCAATAAAGTATCCTTTGCTTTTATCGTAATGGCCTCCAGCAATGATTTCAACATTTTTGTCTGCTTTGGCAGCATCGATATATTTCGCTAGTTTGTTGAAGGAGCCTTCATGAATGACAGCTGTGATGAAATTGCGCATGTCTTCTGGCGAACCCATTTTGAAAGATTTGAGATCTTCAATTACATATTTTTTAACATCAGACCAAATACTTTTTGCAATATAAGCTCGAGAGGCCGCGCTGCACTTTTGTCCCTGAAACTCGAAAGCACCTCTCACAATAGCGGTAGCAACCTGTTTTGGTTTGGCACTGTGGTGTGCAACAATGAAATCTTTACCACCAGTTTCTCCAACTATACGCGGATAGGTTTTATAATGGTGAATATTGTTGCCAATTTGCTTCCATAGTTCTTTAAAAATGAATGTAGAACCAGTAAAATGCAATCCAGAAAAATCTGGACTAGCCAGAACAGTATTGGTAATCATAACTGGGTCACCAAATACAACATTGATGACACCTGGCGGTACGCCTGCTTCTTCAAAAACATCCATAATAACTTTCGCCGAATACACTTGGCTGTCACTGGGCTTCCAAACAACTACATTTCCCATTAAGGCCATACACGATGGCAAGTTGCCAGCTATGGCCGTAAAGTTAAAGGGTGTTACGGCATAGGTAAAACCTTCAAGTGGTCTATATTCTACTCTATTCCAAGTATCGCTTGTGCTTTCTGGTTGTTCTAAATAGATATCGGTCATGTATTGCACATTGAATCGCAAGAAATCGACCAACTCACACGCAGCATCTATTTCAGCTTGGTGAATGGTTTTGGATTGTGCAATCATGGTTGCGGCATTTATTTTGGCTCGGTAAGGACCAGCTACCAATTCGGCTGCCTTTAAAAATATGGCTGCGCGTTGTTCCCAAGGCATCAAAGACCAACTTTTTCTCGCTTCTAAGGCCGTTGATATGGCCTCGTCTATATGCTGTTTATTGGCTAAATGGTAGGTGCCAACCACATGTTGGTGGTCGTGGGGAGGCGACATAGTTTGGGTGTTTTCAGTACTAATATATTTCCCATTGATGTATAGCGGAACCTCAATTTTAGAATTGTACATGTCGTTGTAGGCCTTTAAAACTGCTTCGCGTTCTTCCGTTCCCGGAGCGTACGATTTAATAGGTTCATTTACGGCTATTGGTACATTGAAAAATCCTTTTCCCATGGTTTTTTTAAAGTTTATAAGTTATTATTTGTTTGATTTGTAAAGGTACAATTTTTAATTAATCTCATCTATTTTAGAAATGAAATGCACTGTCAATTATTACATTGAAATTTGAAATTAATAAGGAGTTGGGTAACTAAATTTTTTTTAGTTTAAGGCGAACGGTGCGCACAACTTGAAAGATGGAATGAAAACCTTAAACTTATTGGTGTTATTGAGATTTACCATATTGTAATGTCCTTGCATAGCGCCAAACGGACTGGTTAACAAGCAACCTGAATTATAGGTGTGAAATTCACCAGGTTTTAAAACTGGTTTCTTTCCAACAACACCTTCGCCCTCTACAATTTCGGTATTGTTTAAGGCATCGTAAATTTTCCAGTAACGTGAATTGAGTTGAACGGCATCCTTACCTTGGTTTTCAATAGTTATTTTATAACCATAGGCAAAATGAACTTTATAGTTTTTATAAAAAGTTCCTTCAAAGGTGGTTTCCACCATTATTTTAATACCACTCGTTACTTGTTGTATCATTATAGTATGTAGATGTTGTTGCTAAATTAACAATTTTTATCCATTCAAAGATGTTTGGGTGTGCTTTTAATGCAATTTTTAACACCTTTTGTTGTTCATCGATTTTTTAGGCCATAAAAAGGTAATAATATATTTAATAGGAGCAGAATTTATTAATAATACAAAACCTTTGTATAATTAATTTGAAATATTAATCGAGCTTCCTTCCCCAAATCCAATTAATCTATCGTATCGCGCTCCTAAATCTCTGTAATACACTAAAACTTTATAATTATTTTCAGTTTGCCAAAAATCGCCACTAATGGCACCTTCATGAAGCGTGTTATTTTTATCTACAATCACATATTTATAATTGTAAAATCCTTGTTTCAATTTTAATACAGCCTCGTATATACCTTTTTGCGGATTGAAATACATCATATTAGTCTCTTCTGTCGCAAAGTTGTTGTAGTTGCCGTAAATGTAAATGGTACTGCCATCCTTAAGTTCGGGGTGCTGTAATGAAAAATGGATATTGACATAATCTGCTTCTACCGAAGGATCTTCTCTGTCTATTACCGTGACCAAAAATCGACCATTGATGTCTGGATTGTAGGTGTAAGGCAAATCTTTACGTATAATATTGGTGAAGAGATAATTGTGGTAAATATCTTTTAAATCAATGAATTGAACGCCAATATTAGCGGCGCGCACATCCTTGTTTTCAAAAAACAGGTACTCATTTCCGCCCCAAAAGGCTGTTTCGGTTACGTAGCGGTAGATGAGTTCATTTCCTAATGTGTATTGTGGTTTTACGTTGTAAATGGCAGTGTTGAGGTTATTGTTTTGAACAATCAGGGTTTTTATAGTCTCATTAGGATTGTTGAAATTTAACGATAAGGGTGATACAATAATATCAACCGATTGCTTTTCGTTGATTTGACTAACATCTCGCGAGCGTTTTATGGAAACACCAACATTGGCTAAATCTTCAACAATCATAAATTTTCGGGAAAATTCGAGCTCCTGGTAGTCGTTGTAAATGGAAATGATATAGTTGCCTGAAACTAATAATGCTTTGGTTTGTTGATTGGGTAAGACCAATCGGTAATGAGAATAAATTTCGTAGGTGTTAAAAGAATTTTCGTAATCCACAATTCGAAAGTTATCAAATCCTCTAAGGTATTCAGACTTTACAAGATTAGATTTGGTCCAGTCGTAATTGTAATGTTCAATTACGTAGTAAAAATCAGGCTCGTTATTGAGTAAGGCATCAAATTCGAGGTAAAATGTTTCACCATATCTTAAAATGGGTAACTCGCCTTGATCGGTATTTCTGCTTTTAAACGTGATCGTTTTTATGTAATCTGGTGGATTGACTTCTTGAACTTGGCCTAAAACCAAAAAAGGAAACAGCGCAAAAATCGAGAATTGGCTAATTTTTTTTATCATTTTTACATTATAATAATGGTAAATATAAACAAAAATGAGGCCAAAAACCAAGCTGTTAAAGTCTCTAAAATAATTTTAAAAATTGTTTTTACTGGTTTAATAATTTGTATTTTTGCATCGATTTTTAAATAAATTTCAACCTATATAACTATGTCCAACGACATTCGTATTAAAAAAGGTCTCGATATCAAACTCAAAGGAGAAGCTGAAAAAGTTATTGAAAATGCTGTTATTAGCAACTTCTACACCATCAGACCTGAGGATTTTCATGGGGTAATTCCAAAAATGTTAGTAAAAGAAGGTGAAACTGTTAAGGCAGGATCTCCTTTGTATTTTGACAAATCAAATGAAAATGTAAAAATTGTTTCACCAGTATCAGGAACGTTACTAAACTTAGAACGCGGCGAAAAAAGACGTATTTTAAGTTTAAAAATTCAGGCAGATAAGCCGCAAACTTTTCTTGAACATGCTGCGATTGATGTAGCAAAAGCGTCTGCAACGGATATCAAAAATCGATTGTTAGAATCTGGATGCTGGCCATTTATTAAGCAAAGACCATACGATATCATTGCGAATCCAGAAAAACAGCCAAAAGCAATTTTTGTTTCAGGATTCAACACGGCACCTTTGGCCGCTGATTTGGATTTTGTATTAAACGGTAAAGAAGCCCAGTTACAAGCAGCCCTTACAGCCTTAAGTAAATTGACCGAAGGTAAAGTGCATGTTTCAATTGATGGCAATCCTAATTCGCCTTTTAAAGGTTTAAAAAACATTACACTACATACGGTTTCAGGTCCACATCCAGCAGGAAATGTTGGCACCCACATCAATAAAATAGATCCCGTAAATAAAGGGGAGGTAGTTTGGACTGTTAATGCTCAAGATCTAGTTATCATCGGCGAATTACTACTTACAGGTAAATTTAATGCAGAACGCATTGTTGCCTTAGTGGGTTCTTCAGTTGAAAAGCCGCGATATTTCAGAACAAAAATAGCCGCTGAGGTAGCTACGATTATCTATGATAAAGGCGTTAAAAAGGACGGTAATGATCGTGTTATATCAGGTAATGTACTTTCAGGAAAGCAAATCAAACCAGATGGTAATTTAGATTATTACAGCAATGTCATTTCTGTAATTCCAGAAGGTGACGATTATGAATTTTTTGGTTGGAATAAACCAGTTTTTGATAAGATTTCAACCTCTCGTGCCTTGACCTTCTCTTGGTTGTTTCCTAATAAAAAATTCGACCTTAATACCAATACCAACGGAGAGCACCGCGCTTTTGTTACTACAGGAACTTACGAAGAAGTATTTCCATTAGATATTTTTCCAATGCAAATATTAAAAGCTTGTATGTATAATGATTTAGATGAAATGGAAGTATTGGGCATGTATGAAGTGGCTCCAGAGGATTTTGCGCTTACCGAATTTGTTTGTGTATCGAAACAACCACACCAAAAAATAATACGCGAAGGATTGGATTTGATGATGAAAGAAATTGGATAATTATTCATTCAGTAACGAAATGAAACATAATAGAAGATGGCATTAAAAGAAAAATTACACACATTAAAAGAAAAATACAAAGGCACAAAAATGGCGCCTGCATTTAATGCATTGCACACATTTTTATATTTACCGAACGAAACAACACACAATGGTACGCATATAAAAGCGGCCGACGATCTTAAACGCACCATGAACACGGTAATCATAGCCTTGATACCATGTTTGATATTTGGAATGTTTAATGCAGGTTATCAGCATTTTGCTGCCCTTGGAACACCAGTTGATTTTTTATCATGGGATGCTTTATACATAGGAATCATAAAGGTATTGCCTTTGGTAGTGGTATCTTATGGTGTTGGTTTGGCAATCGAATTTTTATTCGCCGTAATTAAAGGTCACGAAGTTGAGGAAGGTTACCTGGTGACAGGAATGTTGGTGCCTTTAATTGTACCAATCGATTTACCATTGTGGATGCTTGCAGTAGCAGTAGCTTTTGGAGTTGTTATTGGAAAAGAAGTTTTTGGTGGCACTGGTATGAATATATTAAATCCGGCTTTAACCATTAGAGCATTTTTGTTTTTTGCCTATCCAACCTGGATGAGTGGTGATAAAGTTTGGGTGCATGGTGCCGTTGAGCGCGATGCACAAATTGCTTCAGGTGCCAATTTAGACGCTATTTCTGGTGAAACTATTTTAGGAAGTTATGCACAAAACAGCTCGGTTGCTTACGATTATTGGGATATGTTCTTAGGAATTATACCAGGTTCGGTGGGTGAAACCTCAAAATTACTAATCATTGCTGGAGCCTTGTTTTTAATTTTCACTAAAGTTGGAAGCTGGCGTATTATGCTGAGTACTGTAATCGGTGCTTTGGCAATGGGGCTTATATTCAATGCCGTGGTAGATGCTGGTTGGATAGGAGAAACAAGTAAATTTTACGGGTTAATGAGCGTCCCGTTCTGGCAACATTTAATTATCGGAAGTATCTTATTTGGTGCTGTCTACATGGCAACCGACCCCGTGACCGCGTCTCAAACAAATAAAGGCAAATGGATTTATGGTTTCTTAATTGGTTTTATATCAATTATGATTAGGGTATTTAATCCAGCCTACCCAGAAGGGGTGTTCCTTGCCATTTTATTAATGAATGTGTTTGCACCTACCATTGATCACTATGTGATTCAAGCAAATGTTAAACAACGTATGAAACGTTTAAAAGCTAAAGTAGCATAACTATGGAAAAAACAACTGATAAAAATATTTATACCATCGTTTTCGCCATTATTATGGTGGCTATTGTTGGTACTATATTGGCAGGACTATTCTCTTTTACCAAACCAATGGTTACCAAAAATAGAGAAATAGAAAAGCAACAAAATATCCTGTATGCCCTTGGTGTGAATGAAAACACTGAGACCAGTGCTAACTTTGTAGATGCAAATGAAGCCCCTGTTCAATTTGAAAAATTTGTGAATCGCCAAGTTGTAATCCAGGATGGTGAAGTCATTGAAGATAATCAAGCGTATTTAATTGATGTAAAAAAGGAAAAATCGAAAGCTAAAAGTGCTTCATACAGTAGAAAACTCCCACTTTTTATAGGTGAAAAAGATGGCGAGACCATATACGTCATTCCAATTTATGGGAAAGGTTTATGGGATGATATATGGGCGTACATTGGCTTAGATAAGAATATGGTAATTCAAGGTGCCTACTTCGATCATAAAGCTGAAACACCAGGTTTGGGAGCTAATATTAAAGAGCGTTTTTTCATGGACGATTTCATTGGTGAGCATTTATTGGATGACAACGGAAACTTCGTTGGTGTAACAGTGGCCAAAGGAAATGCCGATCCGCGAAACGACCGTAAAGAAGATAACAAGGTAGATGCGATTGCTGGGGCCACAATTACTGGTGATGGTGTTACTGCAATGATAAAAAGTGATTTGGCTTTGTACAAATCTTATTTCGATACTTTAAAACAATAAGCAAATGGGATTACTTTCAAAAAAAGATTCTAAATTAATATTAGATCCATTAGCAGACAATAACCCAATTACCATTCAGGTGCTTGGTATCTGTTCGGCTTTGGCAATTACGGCAGAGTTAAAAGCCTCTATAGTAATGGCAATTTCTGTAATTTTCGTTTTAGGCGTTGGAAATGTGGTGGTATCGCTAATGCGAAATATCATACCATCAAAAATTAGAATCATCGTACAGCTGATTATTGTTGCAACTTTAGTTATTATAGTAGATTTGGTTCTAAAGGCCTATGCCTATGAACTGAGTAAAACCCTGTCGGTTTTTGTTGGTTTAATTATCACCAACTGTATCATTATGGGTCGTTTTGAAGCATTTGCTTTAGGTAACGGTCCTTGGAAATCGTTTTTAGATGGTATAGGAAATGCTTTAGGTTATGGTGTGATACTTATCATCGTTGGATTCTTTAGAGAACTGCTGGGCTCAGGAACTTTATTAGGGGTTCCAGTATTAGGTGATCCAATTGAGAAAACAGGATTATATTCAATTGGTTATGAAAACAACGGTTTTATGTTGTTGTCACCAATGGCATTAATCGTAGTTGGATTAATTATTTGGGTACAACGTAGCAGAAATAAAGCCTTAATAGAAGATTAACATAAGTAAAGAGCTCCATGCTGAAGGACAAACGATGTTCATCTCTAAAAGCTCAAAATTCGATACTTTAACAATATGGAACACGTAGAATTATTTTTCAAATCAATCTTTATAGACAATATGGTATTTGCAACCTTTTTAGGGATGTGTTCATACCTCGCAGTGTCTAAAAAAGTATCAACTGCCATTGGACTGGGTGCAGCCGTAATTTTTGTATTAGCCATTACCGTTCCGCTTAACTGGTTATTAGATCAGTACATTCTTCAAGAAGGCGCATTGGCCTGGTTAGGACCTGAATTTGCAAGTTACGATTTAAGTTTCCTTTCGTTCATCATGTTTATTGCAACCATTGCAACCATGGTGCAATTAGTGGAAATTGTGGTTGAGAAATTTTCTCCAGGTCTTTATAATTCACTCGGTATTTTCTTACCGCTTATTGCAGTAAACTGCGCAATTTTAGGTGGATCATTGTTTATGCAGTCAAGAGAAATAGCTTCTTTGGGATTGGCTTTTAACTATGGTGTTTCATCAGGAATAGGTTGGTTTTTAGCAATTTTAGCCATTGCTGCTATTAGAGAAAAAATCAGATATTCAAGTGTGCCAGCTCCTTTAAGAGGTTTGGGAATTACCTTTATCATCACGGGTTTAATGGCCATCGGTTTTATGAGCTTCGGTGGAATGCTAACTGGTGGAGACGAACCAGCTGCTAATAAGGATAGCGCCGTAAAAGTTGAAAGTATTGAAACTGAAATAGAAAAAGAAAAAGAAAAAATTGCTGATAAAACAGCACAAGTAATTCAATAATATTATGATGATATTAGTCGCAAATACATTAGGAACTATCTTAGCCACTGTTGCCGCGTTTTTATTGGTAACATTGCTATTGGTAGCGTTATTACTAGTTGTTAAAGAAAAATTATCCCCATCTGGACCTGTTAAATTAACGATTAACGGTGAACGAGAAATAGAAGTATCTTCAGGTAGTACTTTGTTATCTACTTTGGGGAATCAAAAAATATTTTTACCTTCAGCTTGTGGTGGCGGCGGTACTTGTATCCAGTGCGAGTGCCATGTGTTGTCCGGTGGAGGTGAAGCCTTACCAACGGAAACGCCCCATTTCACAAGAAAAGAACTTAAACACGGTGCGCGTTTAGCCTGTCAGGTTAAAGTAAAACAAGACATGGAAATTACCATACCAGAAGAGGTATTCGGTATCAAGAAATGGGAAGGCACTGTTGTTAGAAATTACAATGTAGCCTCCTTTATCAAGGAATTTGTAGTTGAAATTCCAGAAGACATGAATTACAAAGCGGGTGGTTATATTCAAATTGAAATACCACCTTGTACCATCAATTACAAAGATATTGATATTACAGCGCATCCTGAAGAACACGAAACTCCGGATAAATTTCAAGCCGAATGGGATAAATTTAACCTTTGGCCCTTAGTGATGAAGAACACCGAAGTTGTTGAGCGGGCTTATTCTATGGCTTCTTTTCCTGCTGAAGGTAGAGAAATTATGTTGAACGTTCGTATTGCTACCCCGCCATGGGATCGTGCTAAAAATGGTTGGATGGATGTCAATCCAGGCATTGCTTCCACTTATATCTTCGCTCAAAAACCTGGTGACAAAGTGGTGATTTCAGGGCCTTACGGCGAATTTTTTATCAACGAGTCGGAGTCTGAAATGTTATATGTTGGTGGTGGTGCAGGTATGGCACCAATGCGATCTCACTTGTATCATTTGTTTAAAACCTTAGAAACAGGTAGAAAAGTTTCTTATTGGTATGGTGGTCGTTCAAAACGTGAGTTATTTTATATAGATCATTTTAAAAGCCTAGAAAGAGACTTTCCAAACTTTAAATTCTATATGGCATTGTCAGAGCCATTACCTGAAGATAACTGGAAAGTAAAAGAAAATATAGACGCTCCTGGAGATGGTTTTGTCGGATTTATACATAATTGTGTAATTGATAATTACCTAAGCCATCACGAGACGCCAGAAGATATTGAATTGTATTTCTGTGGACCACCATTAATGAACCAAGCAGTTCAGAAAATGGGTGAAGATTTCGGTATCCCTGATGAGCATATCAGATTTGATGACTTCGGAGGATAACATATTCCTGCGTAGGCAGGAATCTCAGAGTTAAAATTTAAGTATTTTACATGCTTACTTCTACCCTAAAAAAACTGGCTATGCCAGTTTTTTTTGTCCAATCCCCAATCAATGTCCAAATTCGGTTTTTAAACTGATTACCCAATTGAAAGTGGTTAGATAATAACAAGGCGTAATGCTATTGTGTTTGGAACCCAAAAACCAATCAAAACTAAGAACCTATTGCGGTAATTATTCAAAAAGTTTTTGTAGATGCTTCCATGCTGTTTATCCCAAATAGTTCATAGATTTATTGAAGCTAAACCAAAAGCCTATCAAAGACCTATCAACCTTAGGCTTAAAATTAATGAAGTTTGAACCTCAAAAAACAAGCTTTATGGCTCACATAAATGGCATTTTTAGGTCACAATTCTACTAAATGCTTGCGTTGATTCGTAGTGGCATTATACTGAAACAGTTTGCTACAATCCATCACGTTTTTAACACCATCTAATTGACATAATAAACCAATGACAGCACTTAAGCCATCAAACAAACGGTCTTTGTCTGTTGGATCGTTCGGTTTCCTACAGCTTCTGTTTAATGGCCCACTGTAGCCACATCCACTTAAGAATGCTTGTTCAATCTTTAACAATTCTAAAGGGGTGTAACCATTAAATTTTCTCCCAAAATTTTGATGTACTTTACCTACGTAACTCAACTCAGTGGAGCCGTGTGTTTCTGTAAGATGCTTCCAACTGTCTGTATTATCTAGAATATTTCCTACAGCACAGCTCTTACAACATTCTGGATGTAGCGTGTTGTCGTGAAAAGCCCGATAGAGTTTTGTGACTGCTTGGTTAAACCTTGTTGAAGTTTGCATAGCTTTTTTATTTCTAAATTAGAAAAAATATTTGGAACTATCAATTAATACTGAATCTTGTATGAAAGCTTAAGGTATATTTAACATTATGATTGCATATATTTTAGGAATGTTAAATGCCAAAGTTTACAATATGTATTAATTTTGCTACATGCAGAAACCACTGTCCAAACAAGAACTGCACAACCTTGCCATGAATCACGTAGGACGTGACTTGGAGCGACGTGGTTATGAATTTGTCGCCATTAATAGCAAGCTTAAAAAGCACCCACAATTTGTGTGTATAGACAAAAGTAGTCAGTACTTTTTTGTAATTGTACGTGCGGTGATTTTACCTGAAAACCCTAATAATTATGATGTGGTTTGGATGGAAACATTCAAAGCACACGCCCGTAGCAAAGATGCCAAAGTATTATATGCAGGTGTTGGTTTAGGGAATCCGAAGGGCGAGGATTTACCAGTCTATCTCAATGAAGAATACCTTATAGAATACAATGGCATTCAAGTCATCGAAAACAATTTAAATTAATTTTATGCTACCTATATGACTAAAGCTATTGCATTGATTCTGCTATATGTTTGTTTGTGCTCGTGTGCTGACACGCTAGAACAACGTTCGGTTTCTGGACCCGTTTTTGGCACCTCTTACAATATTGTTTACGAGGCATCGTCAAATTATCAAAAGCAATTTGATAGTTTATTTCAGGTGATTAATCAGTCTATGTCAACCTATATTGAGGATTCTGATATCTCCAAATTTAATAACAATGAGCAGGTAGAAATAGATGAACATTTTATTAAAGTATTTGAAGCTTCTAAAATTATTCATCGCGAAACCAACGGCTCCTTCGATCCAACTATCGGGACTATTGTAAACGCTTGGGATTTTGGTCCTGAAGGTTCGGTTGAACAACTAGACAGTTTAAAAATCGACTCGCTTATGTCTTCTGTCGGGTTCAATAAGATAAAACGATTTGGAAACGCTATAGAAAAAGTGCATCCTGATACTTATTTAGACTTTAACGCCATAGCGAAAGGTTATGCCGTAGATGTGATTGCTGAATTTTTAAATTCTCAAAATTCAAGCAGCTACCTCGTTGATATTGGTGGCGAAATTAGAACCAAAGGTATTAATACCACAAGTGGAAACCCATGGAAAATCGGTATCGACGATCCCAATTTTGATGGCACCCAATCCTATTCTAAAATTATAAGTTTAACCGACAAGTCTATGGCGACTTCTGGTACCTATCGCAAGTTTAAAGTCGATGCCAATGGCAGTAAGTATTCGCATATTATAGACACAAAAACGGGTTATCCCAGTAAAACCAATTTGCTGAGTGTGTCTGTAATTGCTGATGATTGCATGACGGCAGATGCCTATGCCACTGCTTTTAAAGCTATGGGAATTGAAGCGATCACCGACTTTTTGAAATCCCATCCAGAGTTGATGGTGTATCTTATTTTTGAAAATGAACAGCAGGAATTACAGAACTTGTCTTTAAACAATTTTCCTCAGGAATAGCTTTATTTGGGTTTAATAACTACAGGAATTATTTCACCTTTGGCCAAACGGTATTTATCGATGTCTTTTTCTGAAAGGTTTTTGGTGTAATCTACTTCTTCAACTTTAAATCCAATGGCTCTTAGCTTGTCGAAATAATCCCTTCCGTAAACCCGCACATGGTCGTATTGACCAAAAATTTTGCTGCGTTCATTTTTGTCAGTGATGGTATTGTCTTCAAATGTAAATTCCCTTTTTAGGTCTTGTGGAATTTGAAAGATTCCCATGCCACCGGGTTTCATCACACGATAGAGTTCACACATGGCTTTGGTATCGTCTGGGATATGTTCTAAAACATGATTGCATAAAATAACATCAAATTCATTGTTTTGAAATGGCAAATTACAAATATCGGCTTTCACCTCGGCCAATGGCGAATTCAAATCAGTTGTGGTGTAAACTAAATTGGATAGTTTTCTGAAACGTTTGTAAAACGCTTGTTCTGGCGCAAAATGCAATACTTTTAGCTTTGATGAAAAGAAATCGGTTTCATTTTTTAAATACAACCAAAGCAATCGGTGGCGTTCTAGTGATAACGTTGACGGCGATAAAACGTTAGGTCGTTGCTTGGCATAGCCATAGGGCAGAAAGGAGCGAAAACTTTTGTTGTCTATAGGGTCTGTAAAGCGATTGCCTTTGAGCCACCAAGCAAGAAATGGCCGCGCAATAAAACTCAGTTTGATGAGTATGGGCCTTGGTATTAGATTTAATATTGTTTTAAAAATTTTATTGGACACGGATTTCACGGATTTTCACGGATTTGATTAAAGGATTATTCTATTATATTTCAAACTATCTTGTCCAAAATTAACTAGTAAACCAACTTTTAATTTCGAAATGGCTAAATAATTGAGTGTTTGCCTTATGTGTGAATCTATAAGTGCACTTATAACATTTGTAAGTTATGTCAAATTTCGACTCTCTGGAATAAGGAATATTATTATCAATTAATTCAATCTCAAGCGCATCGCCATAAACCACCTCACTAAATCCTTTTCCCAATTCATTGTGAACTTCCATGCAAATTCCTATAATTTTATAAGTATCTTCTTCGTAAATTAATTTATTCATTACAACAAAATAATATTAATTCATTTCTATCCGTGTTAATCCGTGAAATCCGTGTCTCAATAATTACAAAACCAATGCCTTTTTCCTAAACATATCTTCCTCATCACTGACGATTCCTAAAGCCTCATAGATATATGCAAAAGTAGACAGTAGTTCAGGTTTGCCATCAACAATAGCAACGTTATGCTCAAAGTGCACGCTGGGTTTATTATCCAGAGTTGTAATGGTCCAACCATCATTGTGTTGTTTGATTCTGTGGGTGCCGAGATTGATCATCGGTTCAATGGCTACCACCATGCCCTCGATAAATTTTTTACCGCGGCCACGTTTTCCATAATTGGGCATTTCAGGATCTTCATGCATTTTTTTACCTAATCCATGACCAACCAATTCTCTTACTACACCATAGCCATTATTTTCGCAGTGCTGCTGAATGGCATAACCAACATCACCAACACGATTGCCAAGTTTAAATTCTGCAATACCAATATAGAGCGATTCCTTGGTGACTTGAAGTAGTTTTTCAATTTCAGGTGCAAGAGTTCCAATACCAAAAGTATAAGCATGGTCGCCGTAAAATCCATTTTTTATGGCGCCACAATCAATTGAAATAATATCGCCTTCTTTTAGTGGTGTATTATTAGGAATACCATGAACCACTTGCGTATTTGGGCTAACACATAAGGTATTTGGAAAATCGTATAAACCGAGAAATCCCGGAACTGCACCGTGATCTCTTATAAAGGTTTCTGCGAGCTGGTCCAGATACAAGGTGGTTACTCCAGGTTTTATTTCTTTCGCAATCATCCCTAAAGTTTTAGATACTATCAAGGCCGATTCGCGCATTAATTCTATTTCTTCTCTGGTTTTTACTACAATCATAACAGTTTCAAATATTGGGCAAAGGTAATTAATTTAAAGAAGTTAATTTTTATCAGAAAACATGATATTAAACAGTTTTTATTTTGTGCATGTGGGTTAATTTTGCACCTGAATAAAATTATAAGAAATGTATAAATCCGTATCAGCCGAAGAGGCCTTAAAAGTTGTAAAATCAAACGATAAAATATACCTTCAAGCTGCCGCAGCGGCACCACAAGTTTTAATTAGAGCATTAGCCAACCGACATGAAGAATTGCGCAATGTTGAAATTTGCCAATTGCATACCGAAGGAGAAGCACCCTATGCCAATCCAGAACTTCGCGAAAGTTTCCATGTGAATTCATTTTTTATTGGCAAAAACGTACGCCATACCATAGCTGCAGGAAATGGCTCTTACACGCCTGTGTTTTTGAGTGAGCTTCCACTGCTGTTCAAGCGAAATATTATAAATTTAAATATCGCTTTAATTCATGTGTCTGTACCTGATATTCATGGTTATTGTTCGCTAGGGGTTTCGGTTGAGGCTACTTTGGCGGCTATTGACAATGCCGATTATGTTATTGCACAGGTAAATAAACAAATGCCACGAACTTTTGGTGACGGGATAATTCACGTTTCCGAAATAAACACTTTTGTTGAATGTGATGAACCGCTACCAGCACACAATATGCCAGCACCAACGCCTATAGAGAATAAAATCGGCGATTTTGTGGCAAGTCTTATTGAAGATAGAAGCACCCTTCAAATGGGAATTGGCTCTATACCAAATGCTGTTTTAACAAGATTGACCAATCATAAAGATTTAGGATTGCATACCGAAATGTTTTCGGATGGTGTTATTGATTTAATTTTAAAGAATGTCATTACCGGCAATCATAAAGGAGTGAATCCTGGTCGCGCTTTGGCCACTTTTTTGATGGGTTCAAAACGCTTATACGATTATGTGAATGACAATCCGTTTGTTGAAATGCGAACTTCAGATTATGTAAATGACGTTTCAATTATAAAGCAAAACCCACGAATGGTAGCCATAAATTCGGCTATAGAAGTGGATTTAACAGGTCAAGTTTGTGCCGACTCCATAGGCACGAGAATGTATTCGGGTGTTGGTGGGCAAATGGATTTTATACGCGGAGCCTCCTTGAGTGAAGGTGGAAAGGCTATCATTGCCTTGCCATCGGTTACCAATAAAGGTATAAGCAGAATCACACCCATGCTTAAAAACGGCGCTGGTGTTGTAACTACCCGCGCACATGTTCATTACATCATTACCGAATATGGTATTGCTAATTTATATGGAAAAACCATTAAACAACGCGCCAAAGCTTTAGTGAGTATTGCACATCCAGACCATCAAGAAGCCATTGAACGCAGTTTTGCCGAAAGCAGGCTTTGCTAATAAAACAGTTTAGGATTTCAAGAAAGAGAAGAATCCTTTTCTTTTCTTTCTTGCTTTTATGTCGGGTGCTTCGTTCGTAATGAGTTGAAAAACTTCTCCCCAACCAAGCACGCCGCCAATATTTCTGTCATCTATAAATAAATCGGCGTAAATTTTTCTGCTTTTAGAATTGTCAAACTGTTCTTCCGGGAAACTTTGGTTAACTGCATAGAAATTGACACCATTTTCTTTACAAAATTCAACAGCTTCGTCTAGTTTGGTACCGTACCGGTAGGTCCATAAAATGAGTCGGTGCCCGTCTTCCTGCAATCTTTTTAAAGTTTCAAAAGCAAAAATTCTGGGTTTACCAACTTGAGGATAGGCATCTTCAACGATGGTTCCGTCAAAATCTACAGCAATAATTAATTTATCTTGAAAATTCATTTGTTAGGCAATATTGATGCATGCAATGATACTATTATAAATTGAATTAATCAATTAACGAATGCTGTGTCATGGTTTTAGGCTGCGGAATTCCCATTAATCTTAAAATGGTAGGCGCTATATCACCTAAAATACCGTCTTTTATTTTAAGATGGTCGTTGTCAATACAGATAATTGGTACTGGATTGGTAGTATGAGCTGTATTGGGCGAACCATCTGGATTGATCATCGTCTCGCAGTTGCCATGATCGGCAATCAAGAGCGTTGTGTAATTGTGTTTAAGAGCTGTTTCTACAACTTGCTCAACGCATTTATCAACTGCTTCACATGCTTTTATTGCTGCTGCCATAACACCAGTATGGCCGACCATATCGCCGTTGGCGAAATTTAGACACACAAAATCTGCCGATTCTTTTTCCAATTCAGGCACTAGTGCATTGGTTAACTCATAGGCACTCATTTCGGGCTTTAAATCGTAGGTGGCCACTTTAGGAGAGTTTCGCAAAATGCGGGTTTCCCCATTGAAGGGCGTTTCCCTGCCTCCTGAAAAGAAAAAAGTCACATGTGGATATTTTTCAGTTTCTGCTATTCTAATTTGAGTTTTGCTATAAGCTTCTAGGACTTCTCCCAAAGTTTCATTTAAATTATCTTTATTAAACACTACTTTAATATTTTTAAACGTTTCATCGTAATTGGTGAGGGTCACATAATGCAATGGTAATTTGTGCATATTGTGTTCATGAAAATCTTCTTGGCATAAGGCCTGTGTTAATTGTCTGCCGCGATCGGTTCTAAAATTGAAAAATATAACCACGTCATCAGCCTCAATGGTTGCCAAAGGTTTACTTTGGTTATCAACAGCAATGATGGGCTTAATAAATTCGTCGGTGACATGATTCGTATATTGATTGTCAATAGATTTTAAAAGATTAGTTGATGGTTCACCTACACCATTTACCAAAGCATCATAAGCTAATTTAACGCGTTCCCAACGTTTATCTCTGTCCATGGCATAATAACGACCCGTGATAGAGGCAATTTTAGCATGAGATCTATTGGCGTAATCTTCTAAATCTGAAATAAATCCGTAGCCTGATTTTGGGTCAACGTCGCGACCGTCGGTAAAGGCATGGACAAAAACATCCTGTAAACTAAATTCGCTAGTGGCATCTAACAATCCAAATAAATGATTGATATGAGAATGTACGCCGCCATCACTTACCAAGCCTAATAAATGAACTTTTTTGCCATGAGTTTTAGCGTATTGAAAAGCTTCTTTTAAGGCTGGTTCATGCTCTAAGGTTTTATTTTTTACTGCGAGATTTACCTTTACCAAATCTTGGTATACTATTCTGCCTGCTCCCAAATTCATATGACCAACTTCACTGTTGCCCATTTGACCTTCAGGCAAACCAACATGTAAACCATCGGTTCTTAAAGTAGCGTGCGAAAAACGCTGATAAAGGCTATCGATATAGGGAGTTTGTGCATTATCTATGGCGGATACTTTTGGGTCTGGCGACATGCCCCAGCCATCTAAAATCATGAGAATTACTTTCTTATTCATATTCAAAAAATCTAAAAATCAAAGATAATAACTTCGTTGGGTTTCATACGTATTTATAGAATCAAAATATTGAAAGTTAAATTTAAATGAATTGAATCAATGCTGTTTGTTATCAAGAAAATTCGATTTATGAAACTATTAACATATTTGTATGCAAATGGTTAAATGTATGTTATGATATTTTTTAAGGTGTAACAATTCCGAAATTATGTCGTCTATTTGGTATAATCAAAATTATTAAAATCATTCATCATGAAAAAAACAATCATTATTGCATCATTAATTTTTGGTCTTGCTTTTGGCAATTCTAAAGCAGAAAACACAGAAATTGATTCAACGGTAAAAGTTGAAAACCCAGCAGAAGTTAGTTCCTTTTGTATCGCCATTGTAAAGGGCGATTTTGATACCGTTAAAAAACTAATTGATCTTGGCGAAGATGTCAATCAAAAATCGAATGGTATGGCGCCACTTCACTACGCTGCCAAATACAACCGCGTAGAGATTGCAGAACTATTAATTGATAAAGGGGCCAAAGTTTCAACTAAATGCAACAAAGGCTACACGGCCCAAAAGTATGCCGAGCTATCAAACGCCAAGGATGTGGCACAATTATTGAAAAATTTTAAAAAGAAAAATGCTTAACAAAGCAATTATTTGAGTTAGTTAGTTAGTTAGTAAAAACGCCTGTTAGTCTGGGCGTTTTTTTTTTGCCTATATACCAACGACCCCATTTTTGTAAGATGCTATTTTAAAAAGCTTAAATCGGAAAGAGACGGCAACTCATATGGTTGCTTATTTTGTTCAAAAATTCTTGCGGTTGGTGTGCCTTTTAAAACACAACCATTTTTAGATAATTCAAGCCAACTACCTTCGCGTAAGCCGACAACTGGCGGCGTATTGTAAACGTGAAATTCTAAAATTCTAGTTGCTCTAGTTTCACCCATATGTGTGCTGTTTGCCTCTGGATCGATGTAGTGTGGATTGATGTTAAATGGGACTATTCCTAAAGATTTAAAACTTGATGGGTATATGATGGGCATATCATTGGTATTGTTGATGGTAAGTCCGCAAATATTGCTACCTGCGCTTGTACCGAGATACGGCGTGCCCTGTTGGATAGCGTTTTTTAAGGCTTCTAAAAGACCAGACTTATTTAATTGATGCAATAGAACGAAGGTATTGCCACCGCCTGTAAAAATGCCTTTAGCATTGTGAATTGCTTCTAGCGGATTTTCGAACTCATGTATTCCGACTAATTTTTTTTCGATTGAAGCAAAGAAATCATTCATTCTTTTGGTGTAAGCTTCATGCGAAATGCCACCAGGCCGCGCATAGGGAATAAATAGCACTTCGTTTGTATTGCGATATAGCTCTAAAAGTTCTGTTTTTAGATAGGTTAATGGCTGGCTACCGTATACGGTTGAGGTACTCGCTAAAATTACGTTCATGTTAATAATGTGTATTTTGCCATAAAATTAAACATTCCGATTCTTTAACAAAATTTTAGACAGATTTGTAGGACTTTTACAAAAAGAATGTCGAATTTTATAGGAACCATTCATTAGAAAACCGCTATGACTAAATATTACCTTACATTATTTTTATTACTTTCTGCATTTTTTGTGCATTCTCAAGGATTAGATAGAATTGAGGTTTCAGGAAAAGTTATTGTAGATAGTGAGGATTTAGAAGGCATTACAGTGTACAATACTGGCTCAAAGTCTGGTGTAATAACGGATGAAAATGGACAGTTTAAAATAAACGTTAAACTCAACGACGTCTTAGAATTTAGAGCCTTACAATTTCAGGAATTCAGAGTGACCATCGACGAAAAAGTTTTGAAAACTAGACAACTAACAGTGTTCCTCATTGAAAGATTAAATGCTTTGGATGAAGTGATTTTATTACCCTACGGCCTATCGGGCAATCTCAATGTAGATACAGAAAGCGTCAAGACCTTTAACCCTGATATGAATGCCATTTATTTCGGTATTAAGCACAGTGACGAATATGAATTTCCTGCAGATTATAAAACACAAGTAGAGAATCAAGCCATGTTTCCTAATGGGGAGACCTTAAAAAACGGTTTGAATGTAGCCAATTTAATGGGTTTAATGATTAAGCCTTTATTTAAAAAGGGCAATCCAGAAGATAACGTAAGTAGTATACCCGTAAGTAGATTAAAAACCTATTACAGCAATAAATTTTTAATTGATAATTACGATATACCTGAGGATAAAATTGAGGATTTCGTGTATTGGGTCGAAACCCATGGCTTAACTTTCGAGTTGCTTGAGGCTGGACGCGAATTAGAATTTATGGCCTTTCTGGGTGAAAAAAGCAACGAATACTTAAAAGAACTTGGGCATAAAAACTAAGATATTGCTGTTGTTTTTGGTCAGTATTCTTGGCAATGTTCAGGCACAAACCGTTATTTTAAGTGGCAATGTGATAGCTGACGATGACGTTGAAGGGATTCACATTTTAAACCTAAGCAACAATAACAATACAGTCACAAATGAAAGAGGTTCTTTTGAAATCACTGCTAGTTTAAATGATACCATAGTGGTTAGTGCCATTATGTACGAGCCAATAAGGATGCTTGTTACCGCAAAACATATCAACGACAAGTACATCGCAGTTAAATTAGATAAAAAAATTAATCTGTTAGATGAAGTGCTCGTTGGTAAAATTCTAACAGGTAGTCTGGACTCCGATATTGATAATAACGATACTAGCACCATAAATTTGCAGCAACTTGGCATTCCGGGTTATTACGGTCGGCAATTAACACAGCCTGAACGGCGTTTAGCCGATGCTGACCATGGAAAGTACATCAGTTCCTTTAATGGTGGACCATTTGGATTAGGGTTAGGAATAAACGTGAATAAAATTTTAAACAAAGTAAGCGGCCGTACCAAAAAATTGAAACACCTCGTTGTCCTCGATACTGAAAAAAACTACATTGAAAGGTTAAAATCCCAATTTGGTGAACAAATATTCGAAAATCAAAACCTAACCGAAGGCCAGAAGAACGAGTTCTTTTTCTATTGTGCCGATGATCCTGAGTTCATAAATTTAATGAAAACCCAAGGCGATTTAGCAGTGGTAAATTTCTTATACTTAAAATTAGAGAGTTTTAACAATATTCTCAAATCAAATCCAGATTAATAAATGTTGAAAATAAAACCATTTAAGGGCTTAACGCTTTTTCTTTTTGTAATAACAATACCAGTTTTGCTTTCAGTGGTAGACTTGCACAAGTTTTATGTGAGCGTGACACAAATTGAATATGTAAAAGAAAAACAATCCTTACAAATAATCACAAGGGTGTTTTTAGATGACCTTGAAGATGCGTTAAGTGAGCGCTTTGGGGAGTCTATCAGAATTCCTTCTGATGAAAAAAACACTTCCTTTGACACGCAAATTGAGGAGTATTTCATGTCTAAAATAGACATAGCTATCGATGGAAAGGCTTCCAAATTGAACTTTGTTGGTAAATCTATGGATATAGACGTGATGGTAGTTTATCTGGAAGTGAAAGATGTACAAAGCATCAAAACCATTCAAATCAAAAATAACACACTATTCGAAATATTTGAAGAACAACAAAATATAATTAGAACCGATATCAACAACCTCAAAAAAAGCTTTATTTTAATTTCGCAAGATCGAAGCAGAATGTTAAATTTTTAATAATCGCTTTAGCTTGGGCTTTTATTTCCTTAATTTCCACCATTCAATTTTTATTTCATGACACAAATTAAATATGCATTTTTAGCCCTATTTTTTATTGGTGCTAACGCTTTTTCTCAAGAAGAAACTAAACCTGAGCGTAAACCAGGACACACCAATCAAAATAAATTCAAACAACTTTACGATCAGTTTGCAACGCCAAATATGTTTCGTACTGCTTCAGGTGCACCTGGACCAGAATATTATCAGCAGCAAGCCGATTATAAAATGAACATAGAGTTGGACGATGAAAACGCACGGCTTTACGGTGAAGAAACCATCACTTATACCAATAATTCAAAAGATGTTTTAACCTATTTATGGGTGCAGTTAGACCAAAATATGCGCGCAAGAGATTCTAAAACGCCGCTTATTGAAAGTTCTGGTATGCCATCATTAACAACTCCGGAACGTTACGCATCTTCTTACTTAACTGAAGGGTTTGATGGCGGTTTTAGAATTGAAAAGGTGACTTTGCCTGATGGTAAACCGTTGATTTACATGATTAATCGCACTATGATGCGTGTTGAATTACCAAAGCCAATGGCTAATGGAGATCAATTTTCATTTTATATAAAATGGTGGTATAATATCAATGACCACGTTAATGACGGCGGGCGCTCAGGGTATGAGTATTTCCCAAAAGATGACAACCGCAATTACGTAATTGCTCAGTTCTATCCAAGAATAGCTGTATACAATGATGTTGAAGGTTGGCAGAACTCACAATTCTGGGGAAGAGATGAATTCGCGCTGCCATTTGGTAATTTCGAAGTAAACATAACCGTTCCGGCCGATCATATTTTAGATGCAACTGGACGCTTGATGAATCGAGATGAAGTGTTTAGTAAAACCATGCTAGAGCGTTTTGAAAAGGCAAAAAAATCATACGACGAACCTGTTTTAATTGTCACTCAAAAAGAAGCGGAAGCTAATGAAAAAACAAAAAGTAAAGACAAAAAAACTTGGAAGCTTTATGCCGAAAATGTGAGAGATTTTGGTTTCGCAACTTCAAGAAAATATATATGGGATATGATGGCTGTAAAGGTTGGCGATAAAGATGTTATGGCTGTATCCTTATATTCTAAAGAAGGAAATCCACTTTGGGAACAATGGTCAACAAAGGCTGTTGCCAGTACTTTAAAAACCTATTCGCGAATGACATTTGAATACCCTTATCACAAGGCAATTTCAGTCCATGCCGACAGACAAGGAATGGAATACCCGATGATATGTTGGAATTACGGACGTCCAGACGAAAACGGCAAATACGACGATCGTACCAAATTCGGAATGATTAGCGTAATCATTCACGAGGTTGGCCATAACTATTTTCCTATGATTGTGAATAGTGACGAACGTCAATGGACCTGGATGGATGAAGGCTTAAACACCTTTTTACAATATGTTGCTGAGCAAGATTTTGGCGAGTGGTATCCAAAAGCACTCTCTCCTGGACAAGATGCCTATCCTTCACGTCGCGGACCAGCCAAAAACATTACCTTTTATATGGGCGGCGATCAGGATTTTATTGCTCCTATTATGACCAAAGGCCTTAATACGTATCAATTTGGGAATAATGCCTATGGCAAACCCGCAACGGCCTTAAATATTTTAAGAGAAACCGTTATGGGTAGGGACTTATTTGACTATGCCTTTAAGGAATACTCCAATAGATGGATGTTCAAGCATCCAACTCCAGAAGATTTTTTTAGAACCATGGAAGATGCCTCAGCCTTCGACTTAGATTGGTTTTGGCGTGGTTGGTTTTACACAACGGATTGGGTGGATATCGGTATAGCTGATGTTAAAAAATACTATGTTACATCTAAACCAACAGAATCGGGCAAGCGTATAGCGGAACGTTTTGGAAGAAACGCGGGAGACATGATTTATTTTGTTGAAGAAGATTCAGATGATTTTAACGAGAGTATGAAATCAAAAACACCTTCTGAAGCTTCTAAACCTTTAAAAGATTATATTCAGGAGAATTTTTCGGCTGAGGAACGCAAAAACATTAAAGAACCCAAATATTTCTACAATGTCACTTTTAACAAACCAGGTGGGTTGGTTATGCCTATTATAGTTGAATATACTTATGCAGATGGCAGCTCAAAAAGAGAAACCTATCCAGCACAGATTTGGAGATTAAACGACAAAGAAGTGAGCAGGGCAGTTGCATCAGATAAAGAAATTGTGAAGATTACTGTGGATCCAGATGAGGAAACTGCAGATATAGATACAACGAATAATTCATGGCCGCGAGAAATTAAAAAATCGGAGTTTGACCGATTTAAAAGCGGGAATTAGACCATAAAAAATAAAGCCAACTTTAACAAGTTGGCTTTTTTAATCTCATTATATTTGCAATGTGATAGTAGCATCAACATTCTTATTCATCGGAACTACAGAAGTAGTTTTTATTCTATTTATTGTAGTCATGGTTTTTGGTGCCGATAAAATTCCTGAAATCGCACGAGGCCTTGGAAAAGGTATCAATATGGTTAAGAACGCCAGTAACGATATTAAAAGTGAAGTCACTAAAAGTGCCACAAAAAACGGTATCGATACCAGTATTTCAAAGGATATCACAGAAGAAATTAATAAGGTTAAAGACGAAATTGAAGAGCTAACCGGCTCAGTAAGAAGAAAGCTTTAATTTACTTTTTACGACTGATGGTCAAGCCATCTCTTATTGGTAACAATACTGTTTCAATTCGCAAGTCATCCTTTAAAAGTTTGTTGTACTCTAAAAGCGCTTTGGTAGCCAAATCGTCTTCTTCCAATGGTTCTATCACTTTTCCACTCCATAGCACATTATCTGAAATTATAATACCGCCAGAATTTAGCTTATCAATAATGAGGTTAAAATATTTTGGATAATCTTCTTTATCGGCATCAATAAATACCAAATCGAATTTCAAATTTAAGTTTGGAATAATATTTTGGGCATCACCTAGATGCTGATGGATTTGATCGCCAAATGCAGACCGATCAAAATATTTACGCTGAAAGTCGTACAATTCTTCGTTCACATCGATAGTATGAATACAGCCACCTTTTTGCAGACCTTCGGCCAAACACAAAGCCGAATAGCCTGTGTAGGTGCCAATTTCTAAAATGGTATTAGGTTGTATTATTTTTGAAATCAGACTTAAAATTCTACCTTGATAATGACCGCTTAACATACGAGGTTGTAATACTTTTTGAAAAGTTTCTCGACTTAATTGCTGTAGTAATTCGGGCTCGTTTTCGGTATGTTTAACAATATAGTTGTCTAATTCTTCAGGTATAAAATGCATTAGGCAGTAATTCTATTTATCAATTCTTTTTTGGCCTTTTCATCATCTCCACAAAGCCATCTCACACTATTGTCATTCCAGATGGCATCGTAATCATCTTGTTTGATGATGTTTTGCTCCATGGCTAAATCTAGGATTTTTCCAGGATAAGAGGACTGTTTTTCACTTTCCATTTCACCTAACGGATAAGGGTCATCTAAACCCATAATCACTTGTTTGGAGGATTGATTTTTGATCAATAGTGCTAATGAACCCGTGTCGTGCACTAAGGTATCAAAGAAAATATTTTTATGGCCAACAGCTTTTCTAGGATGGCTCTTGCCTTCAAATAAATCAGGTCTGCCATCAAAACCTTGGATGCGTCTTCCTAAATTTATTTGGGCTAATTGTCCGCCATGCGCAAAGCATGTTCTCATATTAGGAAATTTATCTTGGTAGCCATTTAAGGTTAGAAAATGATAGGCATCAGCACATTGTGCCAACATCCAAATTAAATGAAAACGCCAAGAGGTGTTTTCTAATTTTATAAATTTTTCACCGTCATAGGGATGTATTTCAACAGCAAGATTGTATTTGCTTGCGAGTTCAAAAATGGGTTCGTTTTCTTGGTCGAAAATGCAACGCCAGGTACCGATGGTATCCATATAGTGTGTTGGTAAACACAACAACTGCAAACCTAATTGTTCAACACAGCGTTCAATCTCCCATAGCGCTCCTTTGATAAGTCCTGGATGTACCACGAAGCCACAGGTGAATTTACTGGGATTATCGTGTTGAATTCTCGCATTGAAATCGTTTTGAAAGCGCAGTGCTTGTTTCATTTCTTCCACTCGCAAACCGTTACCGTATAATTGGGAAAGGTTTAAAACTACGGCATGGTCCAGTTTAAAACGTTCCATCCACGCTAATTTTTCATCTAGGAAAAAGCTGGAGTCTGTAATTGGACGGTTCCAGTCTTTTTGAAGCATGAATTTCCGGTCTTTGTCTACCCAAAAAATACCTTTATCCTTCATAAACTGAGGAATTTCCTCAGGATAAGGTAATAGATGTGAATGACCGTTGATACGTAGTTTTCGTTTCATAATTGTTTCAATAAACCATTTTAAAATTTAAACAGGTTTTGTGGGTGGTTGCATAACCGTGCCGCATTTTTTACAAGTACGCTTCTTTTCGCTGCCATAAAATTTATCAAAAATAATGGGCATATCCGTTTCAATATTGTCTAATTTAAATGTTTTTCTGTAGAGTTCATGATTACATTTTTCACAATACCATTCTAGAGCATCTTTCATTTTTTTACTGCGTGGATATTCAATCACCAAACCTACGGTATTTGCTTTTCGTTGCGGCGAATGCGGAACCTTCGGTGGCAGCACATAAATATCACCTTCATTAATAGGTACTTCAACGGGCTTACCATCCACCATTATTTTAAGTACCATATCACCTTCAACCTGATAGAAAAATTCAGGTGTTTCGTTGTAATGATAATCTTTACGACTGTTAGGTCCGCCAACAACCATAACGATATAATCGGTATGTTTCCAAACCACTTTGTTGCCAACTGGTGGTTTTAATAGATGCCTGTGATCTTCTATCCAGGTTTTAAAATTTATGGGTGTTACTAGTTTGCTCATGATGTGACCCTTTTTAATTTCTCCATATCGACTGCGCTATATGCAGGTAGGAGAAAAACCCAAAGCGGGAATTTGAGTTGTAGTTAAACAAAACTTAATGTTATAAAGATACTATAAACCAATTGATTTTTTTTCATTTTATAAATCCAGCGTACTATTTTACAAACTTTTCGTCCTGCCGCCATCAACTGGCAAATTAATACCATTGATATAAGCGGCACGCTCACTGGCTAAAAAGATAATGGCATCGGCCAATTCTTCGGGTTTAGCGAAGCGATTTGCTGGCGTGTAATGTTTCATAATTTCCGCCATGTCCTCAATGTTTTTACCTTCGCTGGCTGCTTTCACTTTTACTATCTCAGTAAGACGTTCGGTTTCGGTGAACCCTGGTAGTACGTTATTGACTGTTATTCCAAATTCGGCCACCTCAGAGGCCAGCGTTTTACTCCAGTTTCCAACGGCTCCTCTAATGGTATTGCTCACACCCAAGCCTGGAATTGGTTCTTTTACCGAAGTAGAAATGATGTTGATGATACGTCCAAAACCTTCCGTTTTCATAAAAGGAATGGTCGCTTGTGCAAGGACGTGATTACATTTTAAATGGTTGGTAAAAGCATTTTCAAACGTGTCTAAAGTAGCAGATAAGACCGCGCCACTTTTTGGCCCGCCAGTATTATTAATAACAATATGGAAACCATGATTGCTATTTATAAACGCAACTACTTTTGATTGTAAATCTATTGGATTGGAAAAATCAGCCACTAAGTAGCTGTGTTTTCCCGGTTGCGGTAATGTGGCTAAAACAGCTTTTAATTTATCTTCATTTCTGGCTACAAGAGTTACGTTAGCACCTTCAGAAGCCAATGCCATTGCGGTTGCTTTTCCAATGCCTGCGGTGCTACCACAGACTAATGCGTTTTTGTTGTTTAAGTTTAGATTCATATTATGTCCATCCTAAATCCTTCCCAAAGGGAAGGACTTTTACAAGAGTTTTTAAGTAAATTTATATATAATTTTTTTAAATGCCTATCAAGTTTCTTCCCTTTGGGAAGACGGAAGATGGGCCTTTAGTATTTAATACACACATTTTTAGCCTCAGTAAAAAAGCGCAAGGCTTCAAAGCCACCCTCGCGACCCACACCAGAGGCTTTAACGCCTCCAAAAGGTGTGCGTAAATCACGGAGCATCCAAGTATTTACCCAGACAATTCCCACTTGTAATTCGTTGCTCATTGTCATACTGCGCTTTAGATTGTCGGTCCAAAGCGTTGCCGATAAGCCATATTTTACTTTGTTGGCCATTTCAAGTACGTCATCTTCATTCTTAAATGGCATGATGGTCACAACTGGACCAAAAATCTCTTCCTGGTTCACACTACATTCGTCGGTGTCGACTTCAATAATAGTTGGTTGTAAATAGTACCCATTTTCAAAGCCTTCAATCGTAACTTTTTGTCCGCCGCAAAGCACTTTACCATTTTCTTGTTTGGCAATTTCAATATATGTAAGTACTTTTTCGAGATGTTGTTTTGAAACTATGGCACCGATATCGGTTGATGCTTCCGACGGATGACCCAACTTGAGTTCTTTGACTTTAGCAACAAAATCTATCTTAAATTTATCGTAAATTGAGGCTTCTACAAAAATCCGACTTCCACACAAACAAATCTGACCTTGGTTCGCAAAGGATGAGCGCACAGTAGTTTTCAGCATCTCGTCATAATCACAGTCAGCAAAAATGATATTGGGATTTTTGCCGCCCAATTCAAGGGACAATTTTTTAAACATGGGTGCCGCTATTCTGGCGATATGTGCGCCGGTTGCCGTGCCGCCAGTAAAGCTAATGGCTTTGATGCTTGGATGTTCAATAATAGCTTGACCTGTTGTGGTTCCCATACCGTGAACAATATTTAAAACGCCTTTCGGTAATCCGGCTTTGTTGCAAATTTCACCTAAAAGATAAGCAGTCATCGGTGTCACTTCACTGGGTTTTGCAACCACGCAATTGCCTGCAGCTATGGCAGGGGCAATTTTCCATGTAAAAAGATAGAGTGGAAGGTTCCAAGGTGAAATACAGCCTACAACACCAAGGGGTTGACGTAAGGTATAGTTTATAGCGTTTTGACCAACGCTTTCATGACTTTCACTGGCGAACTGCGTAATGGCATTTCCGAAGAATCGGAAATTACTGGCGGCTCTTGGGATATCTACTGCTGCTGCAAGACTGACGGGTTTACCATTGTCTTTACTTTCAGCTTCAGCAAACCGTTGTATGTTGGCTTCTAATAATTCCGAAATTTTTATGAGGATTCTACTGCGTTCATCTAAAGTGGTTTGCGACCACAGCCTAAAGGCAGATTGGGCAGATTGATAGGCTTTTTCAACATCTTCTTTAGATGAATTTGGGGTTTTACCATAAACTTCACCGTTTGCTGGGCAATAGTTGTCTATCCAATGCTTGTGTATTGGGTTTTCAAATTTACCGTTTATAAAGTTTTTTATGGTCATTTTAAACTTATGGTTTGTTAAGTTTTTGAGACCTCACAGGATTTTTAAAACCTGTGAGGTCTGTGCATATAAGGTTCCTCCCAATTCCTATCGGGATCGCAGGAACGCAGTCGCCTTAATTTCTACTACCAAATCGGGATGCGGTAATTGGTGTACTGCAACCGTTGTACGTGCTGGTCCGGTTTCTTTGTTAAAAAACTCAGCGTAAGTTTTGTTGTAGCCTGCAAAATCATTCATATTCACCAAAAAGGTGGTGACATCTACCACATCCCTAAGTGTGGCACCTTCTTTTGCTAGATTTCTTTCTATATTTTTTAGGACTTCACGGGTTTGTACTTCTATGTTCAGATGTTTGGTTCCCATGTCGTCTATAATATCCACCCCAGCAATAGAATTGTCAGCTCTTCTCGAGCTGGTTCCAGATACAAAAATCCAATCGCCAACGCGTTTGGTGTGAGGGTACGCGCCTCTTGGTGTTACATTAATTCCTGCGGAAGCAGGAATCTCATCATTTTTTTTACTCATGTGTATTACCTTAATTATTTGTTCTAAGACAATTACCCCAACTTTTAATTGCTTTTTCCAAAAATGAGAAGCTGTCTTCAGATTGTCTCTTATGCTAATATGTTTATAATATTCAAACCGATGCTTTCCCTTATGGAAGATAAGGATAAGCTATAATCCTGCAATATTATCATCCTCTAAAATTGCTTGTGTTGCTCTTATTACTTTATTTAAAATTGCTTTGCTTTCGTCGGTTACTGAGATACTGCCATCTGCCAACATGTTTAGAATAGCCTTATCTTGAGCGCGACCTTTTAACATGGCTTCTCTGTAACCAATTTGTTCATTAAAGGTAACCAAACTATATTTAGAGGAATAGTCATTCGGAAATTCTTTTTCTAACATCATTTCAATTTTTCGTTTTTCCTGAAAAATGGGATTGGCCACGTGGTCTTTCATTTCGTGAAAGTTATCTATGGCCAAATCAGCAATGGCATCGGTATCTTTTTTCCTTGTTTTTTGGTATTCAGTAAAAACAGTTTCCCAGTTGCCTTCGTACGTATCCAAAATAGCATCCAATTCAACCACGTCTTCAAAGGATGCATTCATACCTTGTCCATAAAATGGTACAATGGCATGTGCTGCATCTCCCATTAATAGGGTGTTTCCTTTATAATGCCAAGGTGAACATTTCACAGTTCCCAGCGGTGCTGTTGGGTTTTCAAAAAAGTCGTCTACTAGATTTGGCATTAATTCCAAGGCATCGGGGAATTCTTTCTGGAAAAATTCAGTTACGATTTCAGGAGTGGTTAAATTATTGAAATTGTAGGTGCCTTCATCATAACTTAAAAATAAGGTCACCGTAAAACTACTATCTAAATTAGGTAAAGCAATAACCATAAAATCGCCTCGAGGCCATATATGTAATGCGTTTTTGTAGGTTTTGTATCCACCATTTTCGTCTGGTAGAATGCTTAGTTCTTTATAACCATGCGTTAAATAATCTTGCGAAAAACTAAACAAAAACTTTCTGCTGAGGAAATAACTTTTACGCATGGCCGATCCCGCACCATCGGTTGCGAAAATAGTGTCGGCATCTTCTATAAATTCTTTATTTGAAAGGGTGTCTTTGAAAAAAGCCGTTGTTTTTTCGAAATCGACAGATTCACATTTTTTATTGAAGTGAATTTTTACATTCTTGTGTTTTTCAGCTTCATCTAATAACAAAGCATTGAGTCCGCCTCGTGAAATTGAGTTGATATACTCATGATCTCTGCCACTGTAATTAGACATCATTGTGTTTCCGTTAATATCATGTAGCATGCGTCCGTTCATTGGAATACAGAGTGCTTTTACTTTATCTTCAATGCCAACCAGTTTCATGGCTTTGTTGCCGCGATCGGAAAAGGCTAAATTGATAGACCGCCCTGCTGCGATGTCTACCTTGCGTAAATCGGGACGCATTTCGTAAACCGTAACATTATAGCCCCGTTGACCAAGACGCAAAGCCAATAAAGCGCCGCAAAGGCCAGCACCAATAATAAGAACATTTTGTTGTTTATTATGATTACCCATTGAGTAGATTTTTTAAAATTTCAACCATTCTATACACATCTTCAAAACTGTTGTAAAGCGGGGTTGGAGCACATCGAATCACATCAGGCTCGCGCCAATCGGTTATGACGCCTGCTTGTAATAGTTTAATTTGAAGACTTCTATCTGCGTTTTTCACTTGGATTGAAAGTTGGCACCCGCGTTCGTCAGGATTTTTAGGTGTTATGATTTTTATATTTGGATTTTTCAGCTCGGTAATCAAGAATTCAAGATAGCCAGTCAGTTGTTGTGATTTTTTACAAAGTTTATCGAAACCAGCATCCTTAAAAACATCTAAAGAAGCTCGGATTGCTGCCATCGATAAGATAGCTGGGTTACTCATTTGCCAACCTTCAGCGCCCGGAAGTTGGTCGAATTCGCCGCGCATATTAAAACGCGTTTGGTTATTGTGGCTCCACCAACCTGTAAATCGGTTGAGGTCTTTTCTGTTTGCATGGCGTTCATGAACAAAAATACCAGCCAGGCTTCCAGGACCCGAATTAAGGTATTTATAGGTACACCAAACTGCAAAATCGGCACCTGAATCGTGTAGTTTGAGTTGAACGTTTCCAGCGCCATGGGCACAATCAAAACCGACCATGCATCCGTAAGTGTGTCCTAAATCGGTAATGCGTTTTAAATTAAAAAATTGCCCAGTATAATAATTAACACTACCAATCATGACCAGTGCAATTTCGTCCCCATGGGTTTTTAAAATGCTTTCTAAATCTTCATAATTTAAAAGTTCTTCGCCCTTTCGTGCTTTCCAAAGAATTAAACCTTCTTTATCGTCGTAACCATGATGGCGCAACTGCGATTCTACTGCATATTTATCACTGGGAAAGGCGTCGGCTTCAATTAAAATTTTATAACGTTTTGCTGTTGGTTGGTAAAAACTAACCATCATAAAATGAAGATTTGCGGTAAGTGAGTTCATCACTACTACTTCAAGCGGTTTCGCACCAACAATACTCGCCATGGTTTCGGTGAGATAATTGTGATAATCAATCCAGGGGTTTTTTGCTTGCGTATGGCCTTCAACTCCAAGATTTGCCCAATCCTCTAATTCTTGATGTATGTAAGCTTTGGTTATTTTGGGCTGTAGTCCTAAGGAATTACCGGTCATATAAACCATCTCCTTACCAATGTCATCCTTCGGAATATGAAATTGGGTCCTGAAGTTAGAAAGTTGGTCGTTTTGGTCCTGTTGTAGTGCGAATTCCAGACCAGATTTGAAGTCAAACAAGGTGTCTATTTTTGATTTCTAACAAAAATAAGGATTTTAACCTTAGAAACGAACACTCGAAATGGAAGATTAATCAACATAATATTTTTGTATATTTAAATAAAATTTTAATTATGAGTTCAATAAAAAATTATTCAAATGGTGAAGTGACTGTGGTTTGGGAGGCTGAAAAATGTATTCATTCTGGAATGTGCGTAAAAGGCCTGCCCAGCGTTTTTAAACCTAACGAGCGGCCATGGATAAAAATAAAGGAAGCTAACACAAAGGCTTTGGTTGAAACTGTTAAACAATGTCCTTCTGGTGCCTTGAGTTATTTTATGAATGGTGCTGATAATCAATCTGCGCAATCTATGGAAACCAAGGTTGAAGTATTAAAAAACGGACCACTTCTAGTTTATGGTACTATAAACGTTACACTCAAAGATGGAACTGCTGAAACAAAAAATAGAACAACAGCTTTTTGCCGATGCGGTGCCTCTGATAACAAACCTTACTGCGACGGAAAGCATACAAGCACCAATTTTGATACCTAATGTTTCACTTCTATATCGGTGAAGTTTAAATTCCAATTCACGTCTTTTTGTTTATGGTCTTGGGCGAATTTAAGTCCTTTAATTGTCGTATAATTTTCGAAAGTGTTCACAAGCGATGGCTCTTCGGCATTTTGACGTCTAAAAATCCATTCTTGAATTAAAAAGGTGTCATCAAAGAAAATATCATAGGCATCGCCTGGCGTATAACCACCAACTTCCGAATAGGTAATTGTTATTTTATTGAGCGTATCCTTGCTAATTGGCGCTGCTGTTTTTATGATTTCAGAAATTTTAGCATTGCTGTCCCAAACCAGTTGAAATGGCACTAAAAGCCAATATTTATCATTGATAAAAGCGCGATCATGAACGGTGCTAATACTGTCTAAATTATTCCTATTAAACGAAATAGTATCGCTGCCTGCTATCATTCTAAGGTCATCAGTTTTTGGTTGCCACGTCCATTGCCGTTCGAAATGGGTGGTATCCCTATCTACATTAAAGGTAAAACTGATTTCAGAAACATGTTTCCAATTTTCAAAACCATGTGCATTGGCTATTTTTTCAGCGGTTGTTAGAACGGATGTTTCAGCTTCCGATTCGACATTTTTTGAAGTATCATTCTTACAAGCCAATAGTAACGCGGCTGATAAAATAATTAAGTAGAATTGTTTCATATTAAAAAGATGTTTTAATTTTCAATCAAAATTACATAACCATGACTAATAACACTAATTATTTTAAAGTTAATAGGGAAACTTGGAACAAAAAGGTTAAGGTGCATGCACAAAGTGAAATGTATAACATAGAAGCTTTTAAAGCTGGGAAATCCTCATTAATGCCATACGAATTAATTGCTTTGGGAGATGTTAAAGGAAAAACCCTGTTGCATTTACAATGCCATTTTGGTCAGGACACTTTGAGTTGGACTAGAGCTGGCGCCAAATGTGTTGGTATTGACTTAAGTGATGAAGGTATTGCTCTGGCCAAATCCTTAAACAAAGCATTAAATCTCGATGCTGAATTTGTGGCATGCAACGTTTTGGATACTTCTAATTACATCCATAATACTTTTGATATTGTCTTTACATCGTATGGTGTGATTGGCTGGTTACCAGATTTGAAACCTTGGGGAAGGATTATTGCAGAGCGATTAAAACCAGGTGGCGTTTTTTATATGGTTGAATTTCATCCTATTGTATGGATGTTTGATTATCAAAATTCCAATCCTATAATGAAATACGGTTATATGCAAGATGAAGTGATTCATGAAGTCTATGAAGGCACTTATGCCAATCAAGCCTCTAAAATGATTAGTGAAGAATACGGTTGGAACCACGGTTTAAGCGAAGTGATTAATGCACTAACAGAAGCAGGACTACACATTGATTACTTGAATGAATATGATGAAAGTCCATATAATGTACTTCCTAATTTGGAAATAACCAAATCAGGAATGTACACAACGAAAGACAGGTTGTATCCTTTAATTTTCGATATTAAAGCAACGAAAATTTAATGTTTTTCTTTTAACACCTCGGGCATTTTAGCTTGAAAACGTTCCAGTCTTGGTATGGAGACACCTATGATGTAACGGTTTCCTGGATTGCGTTTTTCATAATCTTGATGGTAATCTTCGGCAATCCAAAATTTTTGAAACGGATATACTTCAGCAGCAATATTGGCATTAAGTTTTTTTGCCAAAGCTGATTTCTTATTGAGAATTATCTGTTTCTGTTCATCGTTTTGATAAAAAATAATGGAGCGGTATTGAGAACCCTTATCAGGACCTTGACCGTTAACTTGGGTTGGGTTTTGAGAGGCGAAGTACACATCCACCAAGGTTTCAAAACTAACAACCTTCGGATTGTAAATGACTTCAACAGCTTCGGCGTGACCTGTTGTTCCGGTGTTACTGGATTCGTAGGTTGGGTTGTTGGTATAGCCTCCAGAATAGCCGCTTATTACTTCATCTACGCCGTTTACACTTTCGTAAATGGCTTCTACACACCAAAAACATCCACTGGCAAAATAGGCACGTGCCATCCCATTTTCTAGCGGCACTTCAATGGGTACGGCATTTATAACGGCTTCTTGTTTTGGATTTACTTGTGCCTTGTGTTCGCAATTAAACAAGATTACAAAAGCTATTAACAGATTTAATTTTTTCATTTTCATTTTTTTTATAAAAGTATAATTTATAAGAATCAAAAGTTTTAAAATTATACTAAATAAAAAGCCCCTGAGGTTATCAGAGGCTTTTATTATGTTTTAGGATGCTTTATGACAATTTTGCAAAAAGTTTTTCCATTTTAGTTTTTTCTTCTTCTGCTAATTCTGGATCAACCAAAATTCTGCCACTGTGTTCGTCAGTAATTACTTTTTTGCGTGTTGCAATCTCTACTTGAACCTGCGGCGGAATTGTAAAAAACGAACCTCCAGAAGCACCTCTTTCAACGGGTACAACGGCTAAACCATTTTTCACATTTTGTCTGATTCTTAAATAGGCGTTTACCAATCTATCTTCGAGTTTATCTTTAAACTCTTGTGATTTTTCAATCAGTGCTAATTCTTCTTTTTGGGTTTCGGCCATGATGGCGTCTAACTCACTTCTTTTGTGTTTTAAGTGGGCTTGACGGTCTTTAAGCTTATCCTTTGTTTCGGAAATAACTTCTTTTTTCTGTTCGATTTGAAATTTAAATTCCTTGATGTGTTTTTCCGCTAATTGAATTTCTAGATCTTGAAATTCAATTTCCTTAGTGATGGAATTGTATTCGCGGTTGTTGCGAACGTTTTTTTGTTGTTCGTTGTATTTTTTAATAAGAACTTTAGCTTCTTCAATAAGGTTTTTCTTTCCTTTTATTTCATCATCAACCAACTCTAGACTTGATACTAATTTTTCCAGTCGTGTGTTCAAGCCTTCAACTTCATCCTCTAAATCTCTCACTTCCAGTGGTAATTCACCTCTAAGATTTTTTATTTCATCTACTCTAGAGTCAATTAATTGTAAGTCGTACAATGCTCTTAAGCGTTCTTCAACAGAAAGTTCAGCTTTTTTTGCCATATTAAAAATACTTTACCGGATTTGTATTTGTGGTTGATATCATCACCTTACTTTCCTGTAAGGCAGGTGCAAAATTAGTAATTTTTTTTGAGAGATAGTCCACTAAATAGTTTTTTGTGAATTGCTCACTTTCATAATGACCTATATCGGCTATAACTATTTTATTTTCAGCACTAAAGAAGTCATGATATTTTAAATCTGCTGTTAAATAAATATCGACTTTTGCGTTTATGGCATTATTAATGGCAAAACTTCCCGAACCTCCTAAAACGGCAACGCGTTTTATATGTGTTTTACATAACTCTGAATGTTTGATTATGGGAATTTTTAGGGTTGTTTTTACGGTTTCTAAAAACTGTGCAATTGGCATTTCTGCAGCTAATTCGCCAATCATACCTAAACCAATATGCTGATTGTAGTTATTAAGTGTAGTAATTTCGTAAGCTACTTCTTCGTAAGGATGGTGCTCAAATAGGTTTTCAAGAATGGGTTTTTCTAAATGCTTTTGAAAAGTTACTGAAATCATAGTTTCTTCTTCATAATGAAGACGGCCTTTTTTACCTTTTACTGGGTTTGAATCCTCATTGCCTTCAAACGAACCAAGACCAGTCACATTAAAACTGCAATTGTTATAGTTACCAATACTGCCAGCACCAGCTTTAAATAATTCAGTTCTCACTTTTTCAGCTTCCTTCTTAGGAACAAAGGTGACCAGCTTATGAATAGTATCGCTTTTTGGTACTAAAATACTTTGTTTTTCTAGGTTAAGAGACTTGCAGAGAATGGCATTTACGCCAGTCCATGCGTTATCTAAAGCTGTATGAATGGCATAAATGGCAATGTTATGTTGAATGGCTTTAATTACGCTACGTTCTACATAGCTATTGCCGTTTAATTTTTTCAGCCCTTTAAATACTATCGGGTGAAAACTGACGATGAGGTTACAATTTTTTTCTATCGCTTCATCTATTACCGTTTCTAAGGTGTCAAGACTTACTAAAATATTGGTGATTTTGGTATTTCTGTTACCTACCAGCAGACCAACATTATCGAAGTCTTCAGCGTATTTTAAAGGTGCTAATTCCTCTAGAAAGTCCATTACATCCTGTATAATCATAACATATTTGTTTGTACCAAAGATAAAATATTATACTTTCGTTACCGTGAAGATACTTAGAAAAATAGCCATTGTACTGGTGCCATTCTATTGGATACTGACTTGGTTGTATCATCGATGCTTTGATTGGGGTTTATTGAAATCTAAATCCTTTGATTATCCGATTATATGTGTAGGAAATTTGGTTGTTGGTGGTACTGGTAAAACACCAATGATTGAATATTTAATTCATCTACTGCAACCACATTTTACAGTTGCTACTTTAAGTCGTGGTTACAAAAGAACTAGTAAAGGGTTTGTTTTAGCAGATGAAACCTCAAATTCAGAAATTATTGGTGACGAACCGCTTCAATTCTATAAAAAGCATAAAAATTTGATTGTAGCAGTCGATGAAAGCCGGGTGCGCGGCATCAATAAATTATTAAAATTAAATAAAAAACCAGAAGTTATTTTGCTCGATGATGCCTTTCAACATAGGAAAGTGAAAGTAGGATTCAATATGCTGTTAACTGCTTTTGACGATTTATATGTGGATGACATATTGTTACCAACTGGGAATTTAAGAGAACCAATTGTGGGTGCAAAAAGAGCTCAGATAATTGTTGTTACGAAATGTCCGCCGCAACTTTCAGAAGCTCAAAAATTACAAATAGGAAGTAGATTGAAGTTACATGAAGACCAATCTATTCATTTCAGCAGTATTAATTACAGTGAGAACCTTATAAACCAACAGTCTGAATTGTCTTTAAATAGTTTAAAAGGTTCGCCATTTACTCTGGTTACCGGCATTGCCAATCCAAAGCCTTTGGTTGATTTTTTAAATGGAAAGGGACTAGAATTTGAACATTTGTCGTATAAGGACCATCATCATTTTACAGAGGAAGACATTAAATTATTAGCGACAAAAAAAATGCTTGTAACCACCGAAAAAGATTTCGTTAGGTTACAACCAAAACTGGGAACATTAACATTTTTATATTATTTGCCAATAACTGTTACTTTAGACAATGCTTCAGAATTTAATAAAAGCATCGAAGCCTACATCAAAGGTTATTATTCAATAGAGGCTTTCGACGATTGAGTTTTCTTTAACGCGTTGTAAAGTTTCTTTTCAAAATCGTCTTGTTTAAACGGTTTCGAAATAATATCGGTAAATCCAGCATCGTCAAATTCTTGCATTTTATCTTCAAGAGTCACCGCTGTAAGGGCGAATATTGTAAGCTCCTTATCAAAGGTTCTTATAATTTTTGTTGCTTCAATACCACTTATACCAGGCATGTGAATATCCATTAGAACCACGTCGTAATTCGTTTTTTTAACGTGTTCTACAGCATCCTCGCCGTTTTCAACTATCTCACACTCTAGATTCATTTTATTTAGAATCTTTTTAGTGATCATTTGGTTGATTTTATTATCCTCAACCACCAAAATTTTAATGTTACTTAAATCCAATGCTTCAATTTTTTTAGCGTGACTATTTGTTTTAACTTTAACAGAATCTGGGGAGTAGGTTAAGGGGATTTCAAAGAAAAAGGTTGAGCCTTTTCCTAATTCGCTTTTTACGTATATTTTTCCATTTAATATTTCAATAAGTCCTTTTACAATCGACAGACCAAGGCCAGTACCACCGTATTTTCTATTAATTTGAATGGATCCTTGAGAGAAACTTTCAAACATATGGTCTTGTTTTTCTTTTGTGATACCAATGCCGTTGTCTTCAATTTCAAATCTTAAAGTATGCACATCTTTATTTTCATTTATTTTTGAAATTCTAACCCAAATATCTCCGTCTTTGGTGAATTTAATAGCATTACCAATAAGGTTGATAAGGATTTGTGAAATTTTAAGCTGGTCGGCAATGTAATTGTGACTCAGACTATCTTCATATGAAAAATGCATTTTAATATTGTTATTGTGAGCACTATTGCTTAGTGCTGAAATAACATTTTCAACTTTTTTCTTCAGATCGAATAGTTCTGGGTCTAGCTCTACTTTATTGGCTTCAATTTTATTAATTTGAAGAATATCATTGATAAAGGTCAACAAATATTCACCGGAAAATTTAAGCGATTTTAAATGCTGCACTTGATCGGGCTTGGGATTCTCATCCAACAACATATTGGTTAAACCTGTAACGGCATAGAGCGGTGTTCTAAGCTCGTGCGTTACGGTGGATAAGAAGTTGGCTTTTGTTTTTGAAGCGAGTTCGGCTTTTTCTTTTGCAATAATCAACTCGTCATTTTTAATATGAAGCATGTTGTTAGTGCGAAGTCGGATATTATTGTTTTTATAAAGCGAAAGCGTTAATAGCGATAAAATAGTAATAAGACCAATACTTAACATTGTTGTAATTCGGGCCAAATTACTTTCAGAATCGGCTTCAGATAATTGTGATATCAATTGCTGTCTTTCAGCTTGGTTATAGGCTCTTAATAATTGCGCGCTTTTCTCAGGGGAGAAATTGTCTTGAGTTATATTTAAAAGCGAGTCGGTAAGTTTTAAATGTTTTTTGATATAGATATTGGCTTGCTTAAAATCCTCTGTTTCTTCATAGAGTTGGCTCAAAACCAAATAGCCATCTATCATGTTTTTAGAAAAATTATTGGCTAGGGCAATATCTAATCCTTCTTGGGCAGATGCAAGAGCAGCTTGGTTATTGTCAAGTTTCTCTAAAATTTTTCCGTTATTGATCAGTGCGCTACTTAATAAAAATTTTAACTCATACTTTTTTGCTATTATAACGGCTTGGTCTAATCTGTCTTTGGCCTCAGGATAATTTTCTAATTTAATGTAAACTTTCGCTTCGTTTAAATAAACATCGGCTAAAAAGCGCTCTAGATCTTCTTCTTCAAATTTGGTTTTAGCAGAGGTAAAATAATCCAATGCTATTTGATATTCACCTTTACTACTATGCAAAATGCCACGCATATTATAGGTGATTGCTAAGTTGGCATAATCATTTATTTCTCGTTGGATTTCGGCAGCTTTGGTTAGCGATAGAAACGCTTTATCGATTTCTTCTACAGTAAATTGAATTTTGGCAATTTTAGAATGTATGACACCTATTTTTTGTTTATCGTCAAGTTCTACCGATATGACAAGTGCCTTATTAAGATTGTCTTTTGCACTATAGTAATCGCCTCTTTCACTATCGAATTGCGATTGTGTTAGTAGGTTTTCTAAGTTTAGCTTCATTAGTTCAATATCCTCACTTGTAATCGTTTGTGAGTGTATTTGAACTGTAATAGATGCTATAATTACAAATATTAAATATTTGATTTGGGACATTGTAACACTTTTAATAAGTCAAATATAATTATTTATTCGATAAAATACATTATTTTTCCGATAAATTGCATATTAAATCTAAGATTCTGCTTGAATATCCGGTTTCGTTATCGTACCAACCTAGTATTTTCACCATATTTCCAATAACAGAGGTCATTTGGGAATCGTAAATACAAGAGTGTGGATTTCCAATGATATCAACTGAAACAATTGGATCTTTGGTATACTCTAGAATTCCTTTTAAATTGGTTTGAGAGGCTTTTAAGAATGCTTGATTTATCTGAGCTATTGTAACTGTTTTTTTTACATTGAAAGTGATGTCCGTAAGTGAACCATTTGCTACTGGAACTCTAATGCCACAACCACCAATAACAGATGATAAATGCGGAAAGATTTTGGTTAATGCTTTGGCAGCTCCTGTTGTTGTTGGCACAATAGATTGACCAGCCGCTCGCGCTCGACGCAAATCTTTGTGGGGTTGATCGTGCAGGCTTTGATCGGTAGTGTAGGAATGTATGGTAGTAATATAGGCTTGCTCGATACCGCACAAATCTTCTATTACCTGCATCATTGGTGCTGCATTATTGGTAGTACAGGAAGCGTTGGAAATGATGTAATCATTTTTTGATAGGATAGTGTCATTAACCCCTAAAACAATCATTTTTATATGGTCATCTTCTGGTGGTACCGACAAAATCACTCTTTTTGCACCGTTATTAATATGATGTATTAAATCAGTTTCGTGCTTAAATTTACCTGTTGATTCTATTACAAAGTCCACATTAAAAGAATCCCATTTTATATCTTTCGGGTGCGAGGCGTTGAGGAGCTTTATGGCGCGTTCATTTATAATGATATGGTCGTCATCCGAAGTAACATTATTTTGGAAAACACCATGAATACTATCATATTTAAGTAAGTGCGCCAAAGTTTTGGCATTTGCCAAATCGTTAATAGCGACGACCTCGATATCGGGTCGTTCGTCAATGAGTCTAAAAATTCTTCTACCTATGCGTCCAAATCCGTTAATACCAACTCTAATCATAATTAGTTGATATGCTTTTGGGCTTTATAAGAAGACCTCACCAAGGCACTGCTTTCAACATGACGAAAGCCTAAGTCGAGCCCGATAGCCTTATATTCGTCGAATTGTTCTGGTTGTATAAATTGTTTTACAGGTAAGTGTTTTTTACTAGGTTGCAGGTATTGACCGATAGTAACCACATCTACATCATTGGCCCGTAAATCGTGAAGTGTTTCAATGACTTCTTCACGCGTTTCACCCAGTCCGAGCATAATGCCAGATTTGGTGCGTCTTTGGCCTTCTGATTTCAGATATTTTAGCACCTGCATGCTACGGTCGTATTTGGCTTGAATTCTTACTTCACGTGTCAGCCTTCTAACAGTTTCAATGTTATGAGACACCACTTCAGGTGCAACGTCAATAATTCTGTCAAGATGTTTTTCAATACCTTGAAAATCTGGAATTAAAGTTTCTAAGGTAGTTTCAGGGTTCATGCGTCTCACTGCCTTTACAGTTTCTGCCCACATTATGCTCCCCATATCTTTTAAATCATCTCTATCAACACTGGTTAAAACCGCATGTTTTATTTGCATTAATTTAATAGATCGTGCTACTTTTTCGGGTTCGTCCCAATCCAAAGTTTCTGGTCTTCCAGTTTTAACACCACAAAAACCACACGAGCGTGTACAAATATTGCCAAGAATCATAAAGGTCGCGGTACCTTCTCCCCAACATTCGCCCATATTTGGGCAACTTCCAGACGTACAAATGGTATTGAGTTTGTATTTATCGACAAGACCTCTAAGTTCGGTGTATTTTTTTCCTGTTGGTAATTTTACCCTGAGCCATTTTGGTTTTGCCTGACGCTCTGGTAAGATATTTGAGATTACTTCAGTTTCCATTCCAATTTTTTTTCAATGCAAAGATACAAAGTAAAATTATAAACTTATGTTATAAAGAAGCAATATACCAAAGTCCGAAACCTAACAAAAATACCATTCCCAACCAACTTAAAAGCTTTATAAATAGCGAAGGATGATCTGCTTTAGGCATGTGTTTGCTTGTGATGAGTTTGTAATTAATGATTGCATAAAATGGTGCCGTTAAAAACGAAATGATGGTCGCAATTTTAACCAAAGTGATCAATTCTGTGCTAAACCAAATAAATATGGCAGACGTGCCAATGGCTAGAAGAAAGAGCCAAAATTTAAAGTTGAAATATTTAAACTTTTTAAATAATAACGACGATGTTTTATGCATGGCTCTTGGTGAAGCATCTAAGGTGGTTAGGGTTGTGCTAAACATGGTAGTAAAAGCAGCAATGCCGATAATTAAATATGACCAGCTACCCAGGCTTTTGGTGTACATGTTAATTAATTGATTAGAAAATTCAGCACCAGAATTGCTAAAAGTTAAGTTTGAATTGTACATGACAAGAACACCCAAACTCATAAAACAAACGCCCACTAAAATGGTAAGCGCATAACCGATATTAAAATCGTATAAGGGCGATTTACCTTTAAAAGATGTGGATACTTTTTGCTTTTCTACTGTCCATAGCGATTGCCAGATAGAACAGTCTAAAGGTGCTGGCATCCATCCCATAAATGCAATTAAAAATGCGATTTCTGTAGCGTTATCTGGGATTAATTGTTGGAAATTAAGGGCTGTTGTGTTTTTAGAAAATGACAAAGCCACAGCTATAATAGTGCTAACGGTTAGTGTTATTACAATTACTTTCATAAGATTGTCTAACAATCTATACCTGCCGATCAATATAATTAAAGTTGAAATGAGCAATATAATCATGGCCCATATTTTCACACTTAAAAAATCGCCGAAAAGCATTTGTGCCAAACTTGCAGTCACGATGGTAACAGCAGCTTGAATAGTGAACATGGTGGTAAAAGTGAGAACGTAATAGAACGGAAGTATCGATTTATTCAATTTTTTATAACCGTCTAAAAGCGTCTCGCCGGTGGCGTTTGCATAGCGCATTCCAAATTCAAAAAATGGGTATTTAAAAATAGTGACGAGTAAAAGTGCCCATAGCAATCCGAAACCAAAATCTGCCCCAGCTCGAGTAGATTGTACTAAGTGCGAAACACCAATGGCAGCACCGGCAAAAATAAGTCCTGGACCGATTGATTTAAAACTGAAGCGCGTCATTTTTTTGTAATAATTTCAGCTAATAATTTTTTAGCGCGCAAAAGTTTTACCTTAACATTATTAATAGGTTCATCTATTTGCGAGGCAATATCTTTATAACTCATTTCCTGAAAGTAACGCAGTTGAATTACCTCTTGATAAGCGGGTTTCAGTTTTTTAATATCGCGCAATAGTTTGGCTAGATTTTGCTCTGTAATGATATTGTCTTCTGGCGACGGCGATTCGTCAGCTATTTGATGAAAATCATCAACGTTGGAAGCATTGTTTTTTTGGAAGAATCTTATTTTTTCTTTTCTAACGAGATCCGTGTGAAGATTTTTAGAAATGGTAATCAACCAAGTTTTAAAATTATATTCAGAATTGTAAGTGTGTAACTTATCAAAAGCTTTTGAAAAGGTTTCGATGGTGATATCTTCAGCGTCACTTTCGTTATTGGTTCTTTTTAGTTGAAATCCATAAACGTCGTTCCAAAAATAATCTAGCAAAAACTTAAATGCTGCTTGATTGTTTTTTTTGGCATTTTCGATGGCATCGTTTAGCTCCAATGATTTGGTTTTGAAATTAGATTATTAGTAAAGATAACTAATTGAATATAAATTAAACACAAATCTAGTATGGCAAACCATGGTCTAAGATCCTTTTCGTCAAGTTTATTTGCGCTTTTCGTTAAGCTAATATATTGAAATAGAAATCTTATAAAAATCATTCCTAAAACCCAATAAAATTTATAAGATAAAATTAATAGGACTATTGCCAGAATCCAAAAGAGTAGTTGTGTAATGAAAAACAAACCCAATGCAAACTTGTGTTTTGCTTTGTAAAATTTAGCGGTGCTTACATGCCTTCGTTTTTGTTTAAGCCAGCTTTTTAGGTTTTTTTTCGGCTGTGAATATGTGAAACTCTCAAGTGAATTGCAAACGGCAACATTATGAGAGTTGGCTGCTTGATTCACAAATAGATCATCATCTCCTGATTTGATGTGCATATGGCTCATAAAACCTGAAACCTCAAAAAAAGTATCTTTTCTATACGCTAAATTTCTGCCAACACCCATATATGGAGTGCCCAAATTGGCGTAAGAAAAATATTGAACTGCTGTTAATAAGGTTTCAAATCGGATGAGTTTATTGAGAAAAGAGTTTTTCTTTTTCTCATAAGCGCCATATCCCAATACAATGGATTTAGATTTACTAAAATGAGCACTCATTAATTTTATCCATTGATTGGATTGTACCTTGCAGTCGGCATCTGTGAATAGAAGAAAATTGTGGGAGGCGGCTTTAATTCCGAGTGTGAGTGCGTACTTTTTATTACCCCAAAATTTGTCAATTGGTTTTACCTTAACAATTT